>JAYWGI010000070.1:0-9109 GCA_043779025.1 Myxococcales bacterium | reverse complement strand
GGTCACCCAGCACACGGGTTGCTGCCGCGAGCACCAGCGCACTGTCAACGCCGCCCGAGTAGCAGACCAAGACCGACTCAAGCCCAGCAAATTGGGCTTCGAGGCGTGCGAGCAGAGACAAAGCGTCGTTGGGCATGGCGCGTGTGTAGCGCGTCTGCGCGTGCCGCGGTAGTGTGCGGCGCACGCCTATGAACGTCGTTATCCTCTCGCGGAACGCGCATCTGTACTCCACCAGCCGCTTGGTGCTCGCAGGGCGCGCGCGCGGTCATAACGTACGGGTGGTGGACCCGCTCGATTTGCAGCTCGTGATTTCCAAAGGGCGCCCCCTGTTGTTCTCGGGCGATCAGCCCGTGACGGACGTGGACTTGGTCATTCCGCGCATTGGCGCCAGCATCACCAACTACGGCCTGGCCGTGGTGCGCCAGTTCGACATGATGGGCGTCCCCGTGCTCAACACCAGCATCGCCATCGCACGTTCGCGCGACAAATTGCGGGCGATGCAGCTGCTCACTGGCGAGAACCTCGACGTGCCCAAAACCGTGTGTGCCCGCGGCTCCGAGGGCCTCGATGCGGCGCTCGATTACGTGGGCGGCTGCCCCGCCATCGTGAAGTTGCAGCAGGGCGCGCAGGGCATTGGCACCATGATTGCTGAGACGCGACCCGCCGCGCAGTCGCTGCTCGAGACCTTGTGGGCGATGGGCCAGGACTTGATCCTTCAGGAGTACATTGTGGAGTCCAAAGGCCGCGACATCCGCGCATTGGTGGTCGGCGGCAAGGTGGTCGCAGCCATGCGCAGACAGGCCAAAAAGGGCGAATTTCGCTCCAATTTGCACCGCGGTGGTGGAGCCGTGGCCGTCAGCTTGGACCGCACGTACAAGCAAACGGCCATCAAGGCTGCCAAAGCCATGGGGCTTGAGGTGTGCGGCGTGGACATGCTCGAAGGCCGCGAAGGCCCAAAGATTTTGGAGATCAACAGCTCCCCCGGCCTCGAAGGCATCGAGCGCTGCAGCCACGTAGACATCGCCGACGCCATCATGGTGCACGCGGAGAGCTACGTCGCGCGGCGCAAAGCGAGCCGCAAAATGCCCGACGATCCGGCCACCGAAACGCGTGCAAAGCGCATGCGTTCGGACGACTCCGTCAAACGCTTGTCCGAACTTGCGAGCCCTCCGCGTCGCAAGACCAAACCCCGTTCGTCCAGATAGAGAACCCCGACCAGCCATGAAACTTCTTTGCGTCTCCGACATTCACGGAAACCTCGATGCGCTTCGCGCAGTGATGGCGGTGGCTGAGCGCGACCGCGTGGACAAGCTTTTGGTGGCGGGTGACATCGTGTTCCCCACGCCCAACATGGTGGCCAGCGGTGTGGCGACCGACCCGCTCGAGACCTGGCGCAGGTTGCTCTCGGCGGGCGCACTGATGGTGCGTGGCCCGTCGGATACTGCGCTCTCCACCGTAGACCCAGACGACTTGAACCCGCACGCGCCCGAGGACATCGCACGTGTCGATTTGCTGCGCGAGACCCAAGAGGTGTTCGGCGAAATGGGCCTGCACAAACTGCGCAAGTTGCCGCTGTCGGAGTCGTTTCGTTTGGAAGACGGCGGCGAACTCTTGCTGGTGCACGGCTCCCCCGCCGATGCCTCCGAGCCTCTGAGCCACGACATGACGGACGAGGAGCTCGACAGTTGGCTGCACGACACCACGGCCGCAGTGGTGGTGTGCGGCTGCTCGCACGTGCCCTTCGATCGCATGGTCGAGGGCGTGCGCATCATCAACGTGGGAAGCGTGGGTGACGCGCCTGATGAGCGCAACGCTCT
The DNA here is from genome assembly GCA_043779025.1 of Myxococcales bacterium. Classification (GTDB taxonomy): domain Bacteria; phylum Myxococcota_A; class Polyangia; order Polyangiales; family Polyangiaceae; genus JAAFHJ01. The sequence goes on along the minus strand of JAYWGI010000070.1, from coordinate 7,292 downwards.
TACCGACCCGCCCGTGGTGGCGCACGCCACGTGGATAGAATCGGGGCCTTTGGGCATCACCGTGGAGCAGCGCGCCATTCCACTTGGCGTGATGGCGACGGCCTTGGCACCCGCATCGGCTTCGCACGCGCCGAAGTTGCCATGAGCGCACAAGCCTTGCGACGATCTGGTTTGATGAATTCGGGACCAGGCCTTGCACGCGCGGGAGAGCGACTCGTGCTGCACACGCAGCGTGCGCGCGCGACCCTAAACCGAAGCGCGTGGTCGCTGTTGGTTACCCAAGCTGAGGCGCGCGTTGAGGGCGACTGGGCGCGAGACTTAAGCGGATGGTACGGCTCGGTTGAGTTGCGGCTACCCTTGTCGGCATCGTGCACGAGTGACGCCGAAGAGATCTGCAGCGCCGCCCAAAACGACCCGCATTTGCGCGTGATGCTTGTGCGTTCGGCTCGCGCCGCGGCGTCGGCTCATGCAGGAAAATTGCTACGCAACGTGGCCTCAGAGCTGAGCATTTCGCTCATGGGCGCCTCGCTGGTTGTGACGGCCGAGCTGCACTCCAAGAGCACGCGGCACAGCATCCCGCCGGCCGCCATCGCAGCCGCTGGCCAGTCGCTGTAGCTACGGCGAAGCACCGATGCCGAGGGACAAGCACAGCGACAAGACGGACAATGTCGTCCAGGTAGTGTTTGGCGACGGAGGCGGCCGGCGTCACGCAGGCCTCTTCACGCCCGACGAAGAGTTGGACGCCACACGCGAACGCGAGATTTTCGGGCAAGCGTTTTCGACGCGCGAGGTCGCGCGCATGACGGGCTTGTCGCTGCCGCGCCTCAAGCAATTGCGAGACGACAAGTTGGTGGTGGGCCGCGCCGCCGACGATGCCGACGATGCCGAAACGAACGCGCAATACACATTTTCTGATCTCATCGCGCTACGCGTAGTGGCCGGATTGCTCGCGGGCAACATACGGCAGGCGCGAATCAAGAGCGCCGTGCGCGCGCTCGCCGAGAGGTTGCCAGACGTGCAGTTCCCGCTTCAGGAGCTACATGTATCCAGCGACGGCAGGCAGATTATTGTGCGCTCCGACAAGCTGCCTTTTGAGCCCATCACCGGCCAGCTTTTGCTCGATTTTTCGGTCGACGAGCTGCAAGCTGACATCGCGCGCCTGTGCCGCCCCACCACCCCGCGCGACCGACAGCGCTTGGCGCAAGAGCGCTACATGGAGGCCACCAAGCTCGACGAAGACCCAACCACGTGGGCGCGCGCTGAGGCGCTGTACGACGAGGCACTCACGCTCTGGCCGGGCTTTGCCATCGCGCTCACCAATATGGGCAACCTCTACGCGCGACAGGACCGCACGAATGACGCCGAAGCGCTGTACCTACGCGCGCTCGACGTAGAGCCGCGGCAGCCTGAGGCCCACTACAACCTTGGTTTTTTGGCCATGGATCGCTGTGCGTGGCTGGTTTCGATCAATTACTTTGAGGCGGCGCTTCAGGCTGACAATCGCTTTGCCGATGCGCACTTTAACCTGGGTCTGGCGTACGAGGCTTTGGGCAATTTAGGTGCAGCATGCACACATTGGGATCGCTACGTGCAGCTCGAGCCGTGCGGACCGTGGGCACACTTGGCCGCAAGCAACGCGAGGCTTGCGCGTGCGAGTGCCGACGCGCGAGAGCCGCGCCGCATGGGCCCGGCAGACTCTTCAGGCCCGCCGCCCGTGGTCCCAGCCTGAGGCCGCGCTGAGGCGCGCTCGATACTCGCTCTCAGTTCTTCATGCTCGCCAACACGGCATCGAAAAACTCGGGAAGCGTGAATGCACCGTGATTGCCGTTCAGGTTCTGGAAGGTAAAGTTCGGCAAGCCCTCAAGCCGTTGCCGCATGTCGGCCACGTAGGTAGGCGGCGCCAAATTGTCATAGAGACCTTGGTAGAGATGAAACGCAAGCTTCGGATGAGCTTTGATGGAGGCGACGAGCGTGAGCAATGAAGGGCCAGTGCTAAGCGTTCCGAGCCACTGCATCGTTTGTAGTTCCTGCGCACCAATGCGATAGCACTGCGTGGCACCTCCACTCACCTTCAGACCTGCGAGCTGGCTTACAGTGTACTTTGCAAACATAGCTTTTTGACCTGCAGCGCAGCCGTAAATATCCGCAGGGTCTGCGTCTGAGGGCGCGTAGTCAATGCGCGCGACAGACAACACACCGGCCGTACGCGGGTTGATGTCGTAGCGTAAGCTATCGGGAAATGTTTCCCACGGCCTGGAACTAGGCTGCTTGTTCTGGCTTACTGCGTCGGCGAAGTCTGCAAGCAGTTGCGGCGATTGCTGCAGCTGAGCCGCATTCACAAGGTTGTCCGGGTACAGGCCAAGTGCACATTCGTTCGGGCGGCTCGTGCACTTAGCACGCACATCGGACTCGTACTTTTGAAACATTGCTGCGCGCTTAGACGCCCACTCCGGATGTTGCTTCCACACATTCTCGAACAGCTCAATTGAATAGCGATGAAACGCCTCGCGAAATCGCTTTCGGTCTTCCAGTACGCCGTACCCCTGCGCATGCGCAGCCTTCAAAGAATCGGGATACAGTTGTGTGTATTGCTGCACGAGCAGCGAGCCATAGCTGTTGCCGGTGACTACCCATTTCTTCGACCCGAAGAGCTTGAGCCTCAGAGCCTCTGCGTCTTGTACGATCTGTTGAGACGAGTAGGCGTACATGAGCGAAGCTTCAGCGGCGTTCGCCGCGAACAGAGTTGGGAACCCTGTGGAGCAACCGTTCCCACGTTGGTCGAACACCACCCACGGAGCCCCCGCGGCGGCAAGCTCCTCAAGATGCGCTCCGAGGAATTGGATCTTGTGCGCTGCATTCCAAACTTTGGAACCGGGTCCACCGTTGAAGTAGGTGACCGGACTTGTGCCAGCACGCCCCGTCCACTGGCCGTAGTAATGAACACGAAGGGTTGGCCCTCCCGCAACCCCGTAAACAATCGGAACCGCGAGCACGCCATGCTCTATCCCGCGGGCCGCAAGGGATTGCACAAATGGCTCGCACGTCGCCGCTTCTGCGGAGATCGGCAACTCTAAAAAAGCTGGGCGCGCAGCTGCGATGGCAGCCTTCACATCAAAGGGGAGCTTGACTGGAGTCGCCGCTCCAGCAACCTGCAACGCCGACACCTCGCCCTCAGCCGCTGCGCTATTGGTGCACGCACCGGCCCCGAGCAAGACCGAAAGAACAATGGGAAAAAAACTGCGAGTTAGCTGCATAAAACAAGGCTACCAGCGGCTCGAAGACGCGGCAAAGGAATGCATCGCTTACCATGTTGTTGAGCCAGCAGGGTCCCAGCAGACTCCTCAGGCCCGCCGCCCGTGGTCCCAGCCTGAGGCCATCAGTCCGCGAACACTTCGTTCACGGCGGCGGCGCTCAGCGCGCGACGCAGCCAATTCCTGAGGCGCACGAGGTCTACGCATTCGTCGATGGCCTGAGCCTGCGCGTCGGAGAGAGTGAGGCCACGCGCATCAAGCACTTCGCGCAGGCTTGTTGCGACACCTTGGGCTCGACCCTCGGCGACTCCAGAGGCCAAGCCCTGCTCCTTCGCTTCTCTCAGCCCCTCGCGTATCCAGGTTTTGATGGGTTCGCTTTTCCAAACGTAGGTATTGAGATTCATCAGCTCCTCCTCCAGGGCCCGTTTGGCGGCGGGGCCCAACGCATCCTTCACGAGGTCATAGTATAGCATCCCAGCGTCGCCCGGTAGCTGCCGGGCGGCCAAGATGGCGGCCCGGCCCACGCGCGCGCCATAAGGCCCCTTGCCGTGGGCGATTGCCGAGAGCACCGCAAGCTCCGGAGAGGCGCATGCTTCGGCGGCGTCGGTGATCTGTGAAACATCCGCGGCGCCAAGCACGTGCGGCCGAAACCACGCGTCTCCGCCGAGCTCGATGGCTAGCCCGGCCCAGGCAGCCACAGACTTCCTGGGCGCCACGACCAACAAGCTGACTGGGCAGCGAAACCTTGCCCGCAATGCCACGGCGTAGAGAGGCCAAGTGTAGTGTTTTACCTTGTCCTTCTTGAGCTGCACCTCGACCACGATGCCGTAAACGGGCTTGCCGCGTGAAAGCAACACGACCAAGTCAGCTCGGTACTCGACGGGGGTTATCTGTGTGAAGTCGGCGGACTCAATGCGCGCTTTTGCGTACGCTGGCAGCGTGGCGCCCAGCGCGCGCAATAGGGCGTGTTCCTATATTCCTCCGCGTCGGCGGGCTCGGCGGGATTTCCTCGTCTTCTGCGTTGCTCCTCGGCGACGTGCTTCAGCACGCCGCGCTCGTCGCGCCGTGAAGCCAAGGAAATCGCGCTGTCGCCGCCTCGGTCCGGAATACAGGAACACGCCCTAGCAGCTCAGGCGCAAGCGTGGGGCGCGCGCGGAACAGTTCAAGCAGTGACTCGTGGTCCAGCGAGGGCATGATGCGCGCTCTGTGCAACGCGCGTTCCAAGGTGCTCCTTTCAGGCATTCGAATGCCCGACTGGTGTCCATGGGTCACGTCGCGCTGTCCGCGGACAGCACTTGTTTACTCGCGCCCGTGGTCCCAGCCTGACAGGTCGCTAAGGCGCTTCTCGCCCAGCCACACGCCCTCACCTGCCGCGACATGGCCAATGGCCACAAAGTCCTCGGGTAGCGCGGGTGCCGTCACGACAAGCGCGTAGTCCTCGCCGCCGCTGAGCACGCGCTCCAAGGTGCCTGCTGCGGAGGCGAAGGGCGCGAGCGCGGCCGCGTTGAGCGACACGCGCACACCGCTTGCGCGCGCGAGATGGGCCAGGTCTTGGGCCAGGCCGTCGCTCACGTCGATTGCGGCGGTGGCGGTGCTTCGGGCACGCAGGCCGGCTTGGATCTGCGCGCAAGGCCGCGACCAGGCGGCGATGGCTTGCGGGTCGGGCGTGCGGGCTTGAAGCGCGGCGAGACCGCGCGCGGCCATGCCTAGTGCACCGGCAACGCAGACCAGATCGCCCGGGCGCGCGCCGCCGCGGGTGAGGCCGGTGCCCTGCACGTGGCCCAGCACGGTAGTGTGCACGGCAAGCGTTTCGCCGCGTGAAAGGTTGCCGCCTAGCACCGAGGCGCCGAGCTCCATGCATGCATCCAGCTGGCCGCGCGAAAGCTCGAGCAAGTCTTCGGGCGACACATCGGGTGCAAACTGCACGGAGCTGAGCAGGCCGGCGGGCGCGGCTCCCATTGCGGCCAAGTCGCTGAAGGCCGCCATGGCGCTGCGGTAGCCCAGCGCGCACATGCTGAGCCACGGCCGCTCGAAGTGCACATGCTCCACATGCGCGTCTACACTGAGCACGGTGTTTGCGGGCGTGGAGGCGAGCACGACTGCGTCGTCGCCATTAGGGACGAGTATTCCGGCGGGTGCATGCGTGCTGAGTGCATGTATTTGTGCGAGGAGGGTGAATTCGTTCATGGGGTGGGTGGGGCCTGCCGAGATGGCCGCTGGTGGGCGCGCTTCACCTTTTCGCCATGGCGCTCTTGACGCTCCTGCCCGGAGACGCCAACATAAGGGTTGGACTGGGTTTTCCCGGTCGGTGTGACGCGCCGGGCTTGCTCGGAGCCAAACACTTCGGGCTGGGAGTTCTCGGCCGGCCATGCACCTCGGATTCGTCTGAGGTGTTTTGTTTTTGTGGCGAATGGCGACATGGGTGTCATCGCGTGTTCGCGCCTCGCGAGGTATCGCCCGCGCCGTAGAGATTGTTCGGAAACTTCTGGCGCACAACCTCGTACGCGCGGTTGCTGTGCTCCGGCCTAAGAATGTGCTGCGCGATGGGGTACGCCACACGGTTCACGCGGAGATTTGCCTCGGTTTGAACTATTCGGAATTTCCGCGCAGTTGCCGCAGGCTCGAACTCGGCGTCGTCGTAGATGCCTTGGAGGAGCTCGTTGACGGTAGGTACCGTGACATAGAACAGCTCCGCCATCAGGCGTTGGCTCAGCCATACTGTGCCGTCGGTGAGCCGCACCTGCACGGGGGTGTTTCGGGGCATTTGGCCCGCCGCTTGACGAACCTCGGGTTCCGATGCATGTCTAAAGACAGACTGCGAATGCGCGGTTGGCAATGCGCGACTGTGAATCACGGTTGCGTATTGTTTTTTTGTGTCCGCGCTTAGGGAAAGCATTTGAGGCCCCAACCTGCGATCTCGCCGGTGGGCGATGAGCGGAACTTTGGCGTTACGGTGTCAAAAGCACGATTCGACTGAGTGGGGTCCATCACATGCCTCGCGATTGGGCGGGCGACGAGGTCGGCGATTTGAAGACCGCAATGATTCGCGGCCTTTTTGCAAAAAATGGGAACAAAGTCGAAGGGCACGCCCTCAAGCCCTTCCGCGCAGAGGCGAAAAAACTCCAGTTCCAATTCTGCGTTATCGGTCGAGTTTCGGCTCTCAAATATCACGTGCAGTTTACCTGTATCGTTGCGCTCCTGCCGGATGCGCTGGAGGCGCTCTAACCCGAACTGAAGAGCCAAGTGATAGGGGTCCTTTGGCACGGGATAGCGCTCGCGCAGCTTGGGCTTGTCGATAACGGCGCCCACCAACTCGAACGGCGTGCGCTCAATGAGCGACGTTGTGTCGGCCATGAACACCTCACGGCGCGTCGGGTTGAGAAGAATATGAAACGGCGGCTTGGACATCCGAATGTCACGCTCGTGAAGCACCACACCGTCGTGCCCAAAGTGTTTGAACTTGAGCCGGTGGATGAGGGAAGTCGCTGTGTTCGCGTACTCCCCTTTGTCGAACACACAGAAGGCCAGCACAAACAGAGGAAACTCTGACGAGACGGCCCCGTGGTTTCTCGATTCGTCGACATACACAATCAGGTTGGAGAATTCGGGAACCGTCATCCCTCGCCCCCACTCCCCCCAATCCCCCCGCTCACCGGCGCAGAACTCGGGCGCAAACTCGGGCGCACTGGCCTCTGCCAAATCGTCCCGCCCCCGATGCTCCCTTCGAGCAGCGCGCCCGACGCGGCGAGGCCCGCGAGCACATCGGCCACATCATCCACCGTGCCCCCGGTGTAGAGTGCCGCTACCTGCTTGGCCGTGCGGGCCACGCCATCGTTCATCACATCGCGCACCGCCACAATCCGGTCCCGCACTCCCTTGGGCCAAACAGGCTTGGCCCCCGCGTCGCCCGCTGTAGGGGGCGACGCAAGCTCTGCACTCACCGCCCCCACATCCAAGCTCGCCGCTCGCGCTTTTCGCGCGCGCTTCGTCGGGCTTGCCTCGGCCTGCACCTCACTCTCCGCCCCCTCTGTCATCCTGAGC
>JAYWGI010000069.1:0-9113 GCA_043779025.1 Myxococcales bacterium | reverse complement strand
CGGGGCAGGAGCGACGGAGGAAGCTGCAGGCTGTGAGGACTCTGCAACGGCTACCGGGGGCGCGGCAGCCACGGGCGATGGCGCGGGCTCAGCTGCGGGCGCGACAACCGCGGCTGCGACCTGAGGCGCGGGGCGTGGGGCCGGCACCGGCACCACAGCGACGGGAGCAGACTCGGCGGGAGGCGCCGACTTCGCAGGCCCGCCCAGCAAGCGCGGCAGCGCAAACCCAGCTACGAAGCAGCAAAACACCACGGCCGCGAGCGCCCACCCCGAAGGGCCCGCGTGGCGTTCAGTGTAGACTGTGGGAGCTGGCTCCCTCATGCGCCTTCGTCCGTCGAGAAGGGTGTAGAGTGCACCTCTCCGCTGGCGTCCACCTTGAGCAATTCGTCGATGCGCTTCTGCGCGCCGTCAAGCCGCAACTGCGCTGCGCGCGTGAGCTTCACGCCTTCCTCAAAAAGCACCAGCGATTGCTCCAAAGGCAAGTCGCCCTTTTCGAGCTGCTCCACGATCTCGGAGAGGCGCTTGAGTTCGGTTTCGAAATTAGGGGCGGGGGTGGATGTGATTGTCGTCATAGCCGGCGGTGTTCCTTTGCCAAATGAGCAAGTTGATATGGTTGGCGCTCTTGTTGGGCGACACAATGGGAAGCTGAGCGCGGTCCCACCAAAACACTTCAACTCTCGCCAGGTCCGTCAATGCCTCCCGCAATGCAGCGAGTCGGTCACTGTCGTGCAGGTCGATCGCGTTTTCGTCGAGTGACATGATTACATAGCCGACGTTCGGCGTCCGCCGGATGCGCGCCGCGAGTGCGCGGAGCGCCAATTTCAAAGGCTCCACCCTGCGAGACGGCGATGCAAATCCTGCAAGATGCGGGAGGCCTTCAGCCCACCAGATCGGCTCCGCACCTGCGTCCGGGCATCCGTCGGAGTCCTTGTTGCCGTTCCAAGTCTCCGGCAGCGTCACGCATTTGTCTCGCGAGTCCGGGATAAGATCGCCATCGGTGTCGGAGACCTCCTCCGGGCATCCGTGCTCATGTTGCCACTCAGAATATCTACCCGCCTCCGCGGGGCAGTGATCTTCTAGGTCCGAGATCCCGTCCTTGTCATTGTCGGGATCGGGGCAGCCATCGCTGTCTTCAAACCCGTCCAAGTCCTCGGGCTCGTCGGGGCACTTGTCTTGAGCATCAGGTACCGCGTCGTGATCGCGATCGTCGTTGGGGCAACCCGTGCAGTCTCCATCCACTTTGGGCCCGGGCTCATTGGGGCAGGCGTCGTCGTCGTCGGGGACGCCGTCACGGTCGGTATCGATTTCGGGGCAACCTTGACGTCGGGGGTCTTCGGAGGCGACGCCCGCTTGGTTGGGGCAAGCGTCGTCCTTGTCGCCGAAGCCGTCGTTGTCGTTGTCGGCCTCGGGGCAGCCGTCCTCGTCCTGAAAGCCGTCGAAGTCTTCGCGCGCCTGCAAGCAGGCGTCTACGTCGTCCGGGATGCCATCGCCGTCGGCGTCGCGCAGGTGTGGGGTAAAGTTGAGGCCAACCACCGCTCGCAATGCTGGTGAGCCAGGTGCGTCGACCAAGCTGGTCTCCAATGCGGTGAGTAGTCGCAAGTCCTCTTGCTTGTTGAGCGCCCAGCTCATGGCCGCGCTGAGGAGTGTGGGGGAGAGCTGGGCCGAGGGCGCATCGCCAAATCCAAACGGCAAGCTAGGGCCCAGCGGCAGCTCACCGCGCACGGCCAGCTCAGCCCGGTGTTCTAGTGCGGTATGCATGGGTTTTCCCACGCGGCCCCATAGCGCGAGGCGCCACGGGAGCGAGTCTCCCTGCACTACGCTAGGCAACCATTCGGCGTGTTGGTTACGCCAGGTATAGCCCGCGCTGGCTTGCGCGCCTGCGAGCAGAAAGGAGTAATCTGCAAGGATTCTCGCGCCCGCGACATAGTCGCGGATGGGCGCGCCCGTGCCTCGCACGCCTGTAGGCAGCGACCCCTCTGCGAGCAGCGAAATCCCAAGGCCTCCTACCGGGTTGGGGCGCAGTGCATACTTGATACGCAGTCCCAAGTCTCCCAAGCCACTAGAGCTTGGCAGTGCGTATGCGCGCGTGCCCGCGGGGCGATCGCCCTGCTGTGTCTGCACCATGTCGAACGGCAGCACCGCGCCCACCTCCACGCGGCCTCCCAAGCCCACGGCACCTGTGAGCGCGCCACCGAACGACGCCTCAATGGGCGCCCATGTTTGTCCGCTCGCCGAGGTCGTTAGCACCAGCGGACGGTGCGCGTAACTCATGTACATGGCGGCGCCCCATGCCCCCTCGTCTGCGACACTCGTGCTCTCGGTGATGTGCACGGAACTCGTCGACGCAATGGGCATCCAGTTCGGAGCCGAAGGCAGCTCCGCGGCGCGCGCCACGGTGGGGGCGCCAACCATGGCGGCAAAGGCGGCCAGCGCCGGGAGAGTGAACGCGTGACGAAAGAGGGGAGCGTGCTTCAAAGCGGATTCGACCCTATCTGATGAAGCCTCCGATGCCGAGCCCACAATCTGACGCAAGGCCCTTAGGGCGTGTTCCGATACTCCTTCGCATCGGCGGACTCGGCGGGACTTCCCAGCCTTCGGCGTTGCTCCTCGGCGACGGGCTTCAGCACGCCGCGCTCGTCGCGCCTGGAAGCCAAAGGAAATCGTGCTCTCGCCGCCTCGGTCCGGAATACAGGAACTCGCCCTAGCTCAAGTCTTCGGGGGCGTCGCCGAGCTGCCCGACTGCACAGGAAGCATGTGGTCCATGCGTACGCGCTTGGTCTCCAGATAGCTCTGCGAGTAGGCGGTGGGCTCCACCACGATGGGGACGCGCGCGCGCACCTTCACGCCGAGGTCGGTGAGGGCAGCGACCTTGGCCGGGTTGTTGGTGAGCAATCGAATCGAGCGCACGCCGAAGTGATTCAGGATGTCGCGCGCAGCGGTGTAGTCACGCGTGTCGTCTGAGAGTCCCAACATGCGATTCGCATCGACGGTATCGTGTCCTTCGGCCTGAAGCGCATAGGCGCGAATCTTGTCTACAAGCCCGATGCCGCGGCCCTCCTGGCGCAAATAAATGACCAGACCCTTCTGCTCCGTGCCGCAGAAGTGAAGCGCCGCATCCAGCTGTTCTTTGCAGTCGCATTTAAGCGAGCCGAACACCTCGCTGGTCATACACTCCGAGTGCACGCGCACGGGCAGATTCTCGGCGCCCTGCAAATCTCCAAGCGCCATGGCTATGTGCGAGGGCAGGGCGGCGCCCTCCTCGTTGGAGAATACATGGAACTGAAACATCGCATGGCGCGTGGGCAAGGCCGACTTGGCCTGTAGTTTCGTCGCAGGCGACTTGGTGGGCGCGTGGGAACCCGACATAGGAGTGGGAGAGCTCATTGGCGTTGGTGGTTACCGCTTTAGCTCAGGACTGCGCGTGCCGTCCACCGCCGCCGCGAGCGTGCATCTCGCTTGTCCAGTACACCGGGGCGACGCTCCACCGCGCGCACTCCATGGTAGCAACTCACTTTTGAACCACACGATGGTTGACACTCCTGCGCGATTGAGTAGACGTGCGCTTCGTCAAATCCGGGCCATCGGCCCCGTCGTATGGGAGAAAGCATAGATGGAGATCGTTCTCGACAAACGTGCCGTACGTCAAATCCGGGTGTCCGCCCAGGACGCGATAGAAGAGGGCGACACCGAGACCTTGCGCGAAGACATTCTCGAAGCCTTCTCGGAAGAGCAGGTCGAAGAAGTCGAACGCCGCATCGACGACGGAGACTTTTTTGAGTTCCTCACCGACATGCTGGAAGAGTGGTCGGGAGATGATGTGGACGAGCTCTTCGAGCTCTTGGACGCGCAGCTCGGCGAGCTTGGGATCGATATCAAATTCGACAAGAAGGGCACCCCCACGGCCGACGACGCCGATGAGGAAGAGGACGATGAAGACGATGAAGATGACGACGAAGACGATGACGACACGGAGTCGCTGGAAGAAGAGTTCGTGGACGCCGACTGAATCGAGAAAGGGCCGAGAGGCCTTTTTTTATTGCTGTTTTTCTGGTGCGGCAGTCTGCCAGCGTACGTTCAAGTAGTCGCTGCACGTGGTCGTCGCCGTTGCTTGACACCAGAGGGGGATGCACCGCACGTACCGACTTGTAGGCTGGTCCTTCTTCAGATGCGTGAGCCAGGCGCATGCGGCTTGGGTATCGCCGCCGCGTCGCTCGAGCAGAGCGGCTTCAAACGCACCCTCGTCACGCGCCCGGGAGTAGGGGTAGTCGTTGTAGAGCGTCGCCCATGCGCTGATGGCCCCTCTTGTGTCGTGTAGCTGGGTATCCAGCAGCGTTGCGATGCGCGATTGCGCAATCGCGTAGCTGGGCTTCTCGTAGCTCCCGATGGTCTGTGCATGCTCACGCTGCGCGAGCAGCCTGCGTAGTGTCTCAATGGCGCCGCGGTAGTCAGCGTAGCTCTGTTGCAGCTCAGCCGCCCGCATCAAACTCTCGGTGTTGTAGTGGCCACTGGGCGGTGGGTAGTCCGTTGCAATCTGCATGTACATGGCCAGAGCCTCTTTGCCGCGCCCTTGGGCATCAGCGCACTGGGCCAGCAGATAGCGCTCGAGCTCCACCAACTCAGGCGCTGCCGCGGCTTGCACCTGGGCATGCATTTCTTCAAGGCGAAATGAGCAGAGGCTCGGGTCTTTGGCGTCGCCCACCAGCAAAAGCAGGGCGCGTGTCGAAATTCCGGAGTGTGGCTGAGTATGCAAAATTTCCTTCAAAAATGCCCTAAAACCGGGCTCGTCACCGGCGCGCTCACGCAACTGCGCCAGGCGCATCAGCGCCGCGGGCGCGTCCGGCAGATTGAGATGGGCCATGGCCTCGTAGCGCCGCTGTGCGCTCTCACGGTCGCCGCTGCGCTCGGTCTCGCGCGCCGCCGCCAGCGCGTACACGCTCCGATCTTTGTCGCTTGCGACCTCGGTAGAAGCTTGGTCGTAAGCCCGCGCCGCCTCGAAGTGCCGGCCCGCAGCTTCTGCGCGCCGTGCCATCGCCAAGGCGGCATCACCAGGGCGTTGCAGTGGGGCGCCCGCGCAAGCTGCGATGAAGAGAGCGCCAGCAAGGAGAGCATATTTCATGAGCGCATCGCATCCAGCGTGCGCGCGAAGATACCTGCAGCATGCACGATGTCATCGTGCTGGACATCGAGGTGTGTGACCAGACGCACGGCACGGCGCGACATGGCGTTGAACAACAATCCTTCGGCATTGCATCGACCGGCAAACGCCTCGGCGTCCACGCCAGAAGGGAGCTCCGCCACCAAGATATTGCTCTGAGGTGGCACGACTCTGCAGCCGGGAAGTGCGCCAATCGCCTCCGCAAGCGTGCGCGCGCAAGCGTGGTCGTCAGCCAGGCGGGATTGATGATGCTTAAATGCATAGAGCGCGCAGGCGGCCATGTGTCCTGCTTGGCGGGTGCCTCCGCCCCAGCGTTTTCGCAAGCGGCGTGCCTCGGTGATGAGAACTGCGCTGCCCACCAGCACCGAACCTACGGGCGCGCCCAAGCCCTTGGAGAAGCACAAGCTCACCGTGTCACAAGGCGCACACCAGTCGCGTAGGGGCACGCCCGATGCCACCACGGCGTTCCACAAGCGTGCGCCGTCCAGGTGTACCGCCAGCCCGCGAGTGTGCGCATGGGTGCAAGATGCAACAAATTGCGCGTGTGGCCAAACAAGGCCGCCAAGCCGGTTGTGCGTGTTCTCAAGAGACACCGCGGCGGTGCGCGGCGCGTAGTACGCCGGGGGCCTCAGGGCTCCATCGATGTCCGCCGCAGTGAAGAAGCCGCCCTGACCTATTGCGTTTAGCTGCAGGCCCGAAAGTGCGGATGCAGCTCCCGATTCGTAGTGAAGCGGGTGGGCGTCTAGCCCCACCAAGATCTCCTCGCCCGGCCGCGCATGACAGGCAAAAGCGAGCTGGTTGCCCATCGTGCCCGAGCTCACAAAGAGCGCGGCCTCTTTGCCTGTGGCATCGGCGAGACGCTCCTCGAGCGCGTTGACAGTGGGGTCCTCGCCATACACGTCGTCGCCGACGCGTGCCGCGATCATGGCTTGAAGCATGGCCTGTGTAGGCCGCGTGACGGTGTCGCTGCGTAGGTCGGTGGGGCGCACGGCTCGCGAGAGTACCTCAGGTTTTTTGGCGCGGGACGAGTTTTGCGTGCATCGGGCAAGAGCAACATTGAGCCTCGCGCGTGCTTGGGCTAACGCAAAGCCTCATGACGACAAGCCGTGTTGTGCGTGCCGCCCGTGGCTCTGAGATTTCCTGCAAGGGGTGGGTGCAAGAAGCTGCACTCCGCATGCTTCACAACAACCTAGACCCCGAGGTCGCCGAGAACCCCGCGGAGCTTGTGGTTTATGGCGGTACGGGCAAGGCGGCGCGCAATTGGCCATGCTTCGAGGTGATCGAGCGCGAGCTTCAAGACCTTGCTGACGACGAGACCTTGTTGGTGCAGTCGGGCAAAGCCGTCGGAAAATTCCGTACGCACAAAGATGCGCCCCGCGTGCTCATCGCCAATTCGAACTTGGTGGGCAACTGGGCCAACTGGGACGAGTTTCGTCGCCTGGAGGCCATGGGTCTCACCATGTACGGGCAGATGACCGCAGGCTCGTGGATCTATATCGGCACGCAGGGCATTTTGCAGGGCACCTACGAAACGTTCGTAGCGGCGCGCAAAGCGTACGAGCTTCGCACTTGCAAAAAAGCAGTGTGGTTGCTTACAGCGGGCCTAGGCGGCATGGGCGGCGCACAGCCGCTTGCGGCCACCATGGCCGGCATGAACTGCTTGGGCATCGATGTGGACATGAGCCGCATCCAGAAGCGCGTCGACACGCGTTACGTGGACGAGATGGCCCACGACTTGGACGACGCGCTTACCCGCGTTCAGCGTGTGCGGGAAGACGGCAAAGCCGTAAGCGTCGCGTTGTGCGCCAACGCCGTGGACGTGTACGAGGAGTTGGTGCGACGCGGGATTACGCCCGACTTAGTGACGGAACAGACCAGCGCGCACGACCCGCTCAATGGGTACGTTCCGCATGCCATGAGCGTCAGCGATGCCGCCGCGCTTCGCGCGAGCGATGCGGACAACTACGTGAGGTGTGCACATGATTCGATGGCCGCTGAGGTGTCCGCGATGCTCACAATGCAAGAGCGCGGCGCCGAGGTGTTCGACTACGGCAACAACATACGGCACTGCGCCAAAGAGGCGGGTTGCGACCGCGCCTTCGAGATCGAGGGGTTCGTTCCGCGCTACATCCGTCCGCTGTTTTGCGAGGGAAAGGGCCCATTCCGCTGGGTCGCACTCTCCGGCGACGCCGAAGACATTCGCGTTACCGACGAGGCCGTGATGGCCGCGATGGCGCACGACGAAGCGCTGTGCAAATGGATCAAGATGGCGCAGGAACGAGTGGCTTTTCAGGGCTTGCCGTCGCGCATCTGTTGGCTGGGCTACGGCGATCGTGCGCGCATCGGGAAGATCTTTAACGACCTGGTGCGGAACGGCAAAGTCAAAGCGCCCATTGTGATTGGCCGCGATCACCTCGACTGCGGCAGTGTGGCCTCGCCGCACCGTGAGACCGAAGGCATGCGCGATGGCAGCGACGCCATCGCCGACTTTGCCATTCTCAACGCCCTTGTGAACACGGCGTGCGGCGCAAGCTGGGTGAGCTTTCACCACGGCGGCGGCGTGGGCATGGGCATGAGCTTGCACGCGGGCATGGTCGTGGTAGCCGACGGCACGGCCGATGCAGAGGCGCGGCTCGAGCGCGTGCTCACGGCAGATCCGGGCATGGGTGTGGTGCGCCATGCGGATGCCGGCTACCCCGAGGCGCTGGCGTGTGCGGACAAGCGCTCGGTGCACATCCCCCATGCGAAGAAGTGATGGTAGTGGCTGCGTGAAAGTGATGGTAGTGGCTGCGTGAAAGTGATGGTATGGTGCTTCGTGTATGAAGAACGCCTACATCCATCGCTTGTGCGAGCCTTGGCTTTTAGAGCTCCTTTCGGATGTGCCGGCGATCATGCTTGTGGGGCCTAGAGCGAGCGGCAAAACCACCTTGGCGGCGCGGCATGCGAAGACTGTGTTTCGAATGGACTTGCCTGAGGTCCGCGCGGCGATGGCTGCGGATCCGGATGGGCTGCTGCGCGGCGCAGCGTGCCCCACGCTTGTAGACGAGTGGCAATTGGAGCCAGCATGTTTGGCAGCCGCCAAACGCCTTGTGGACGCTGATGATTCTGCCGGACGATTGATCTTCGCGGGGTCTGCGGCCGAGGAGATCGGGCCGCATTCGTGGCCTGCGACGGGGCGCTTTGTTCGCGTACCAGTGTGGGGCCTCACTCGCCTGGAGATCGAGTCTGGCAAGCGCCAGCGTACTTTCTTCGATGTTGTGGCTGACGACGAGTTCGACGGAACGTTTGCATTGCCGCCCTTGGCTCGTCGCCCGAACACGGTGGGCTATATCGAGCGCGCGCTCGAGTCCGGGTTTCCGCAGGCGCTTCAACGCAGCTCGGAGCGTACGCGTGTTGCATGGCTCAATTCGTACATCGATCACTTGGTCGCACGCGACGCCGCGCTGCTGGCGGAGGTGCGCGACCCGAGCAAGCTTCGGCGCTACCTCAAGATCCTAGCGGAAAGCACTGCGGGGATTCCCAATCTCACAACGCTGCTAGATGCATCCAACCTCAATCGCGAAACGGCCGCGCGCTACGACCACTTGCTCGAGCGCTTGTTCGCGGTGGAGCAAGTGCCTGCCTGGCACAGCAACCGGCTGACGCGCCTGTCGACGCACGCCAAGCGATACGTCTGCGACACGGGAATCGCCGCGGCACTTTTGGGCGCCAATTTGCGCACCATTCAGCGCGACGGCGACTTGATGGGACGCATGATGGACACCTTCGTCGCTGCCCAAATCCGACCCGAGCTCAAGATGGGCGAATCACCTGTGAACATGTACCACCTGCGTCAAGATGGCCGCAAAGAGGTCGACCTCCTGCTCGAGCGCGCCGACGGTGCCGTGATCGCCATCGAAGTCAAAGCCGCCACCATGGCCGACGCCCACGACGCGCGCCACCTCTCTTGGCTGAGAGA
>JAYWGI010000068.1:0-9114 GCA_043779025.1 Myxococcales bacterium | reverse complement strand
GCGACAAGGCCAGCGACACACAGAGAAGCGCGTAAACCAGCGGAGTCTCACACCCTACCGTCTTGAACGAAAATCCCTGCGGCGCGTGAACCTGCACCGCGCCAAGCATGATAATGGCCATGATGGCCGCGGCGACGCGATGCAGGATGCGCGCTGCTATGCCCAACGCGGCGCAGATCTCGCCCACGCCCACCGCAAAACGGAGCGCAGGCGGCAGGCCACTGTGCGCGGCCCACCACACGCCGCCCTCGGCACCGAGGTTCCAGGCGCCATGGTAGGCGAACGGAATCACGAGCGCCGCACGCAGCGTATAATCCGACAAGCGCGCGCTATCGAAGCGCAAGAGCCGCTCCCGTGGCAATCAACGCCATGACGCCGAACGCCAAGTGCGCCTGCGCAGCCGTGAAGCGCAGCCCCGCTTCGCGCGGTTGCTCCAAGCCTCGTGCCATCAGCGCGGGGCGCAGCACGCGCAGCGCCAAAGGCGCGCTCAGAATCGGCGCGAATCCCACCCATAACGGCAATGCAAGCGCGTGCACTGCCCCTCCCCAGGCCACGAAGGCAGCGGGGTACAGCACGAACAGGAGGGCACGGCTTCCCCGATCACCCAGCAACATGGGCAGCGTGCGGCTCCCACGCGCGCCGTCGTTCTCTACGTCGGCCGTGTTGTTCACGTGCAAAATGCCAACAGCAAGTGCGCCAAAGGCCGCGCCGACCCAATAGGCAAACGCGGGCACGCTACGAAACGCTGCAAGCGCGAAACCGACCGTAAGCACGGGACCGCAGAGAAGCGCTACCGCCACGTCACCAAGCGCACGGTACTTAAACGAGAACGGCCAGCCCGAGTACCCGAGCGCCCCCACCACGCCCGCTACGCCAACGCCCAACAACGGCCCTGGCGTTGCCGTCACGGCCGGCAACCCAAGCACAACGCCCAACGCAACCATCACGTAGCCTCCGCGCTGCACAGCGCCGGCCGATAGTCGGCCCTGCTGGATCACCCCAGCTCCTCCCATGGTGCCAGGCAAGTCGATGAGCCGCTCATGATCCTCCACATCATTGAGCAAGTTCACGGCCACCTGCAGACACACGGCGCCAACCAATGCCGCCAACGCGTGAGCTCCAAACGTGGGGAGGCCCGCCCACTTGCCGAGCGCCCAAACCACAGCGGCGGGCGCCGCAGTGGCCGTCAGAGAAATGGCGCGCGCGGCTTGCAGCCAGGCCTTCACGCCTCCCGTTGGCTGGTTTGGCAGCACCGCAAAGCGCACGTAGCGCGCGCCGCCGCGTGTCTGCGTTGCGAGCGGCGTCACGTGCACGAGACCGCCCTCGTGTTGCGCCACCCCGTCGTGCAAGGCGCGGCGCAGTTCGGCGGTATCCCACTGCAATTCGACTTCAGATTGCGATGCGAATGAACCCATTATTCACCTCCTCTTGGACATATTGAACCGCAGCGTTATCACCAAAACAAGATCGCAAACATATTTCAGTTCACGACATCATGAACTATGATTCACCGATGTCCACCCGAGGAGAGAACGCTCACCCGATTCGAAGTCTGGTTGACGACGTGGAGGCGGAGCTGAGCGCCCGCCTACCGACGGGGGGGTCGTTCAACCACGGCGCGCGACAAGCGGTTCTGGCCAAGGGTGCGAAGCGTGCACGCCCGGAGTTGGCGGGGCTATGTTTGGGGTTAGACGCATCTTGGGAAGGCGTACGTCCAACCTTGGTGACCGCACTGGCTGCCGTGGAGCTGATTCACGGCGCCAGCTTGCTCCACGACGACGTGCTCGACCGCGCAGACTCGCGCCGCGGCCTTCCCTCTGCGCGCGCTCAGTACGGAGACGTGCGTGCGGTTCTACTCGGTGACTACTTGCTGGCTCGCGTGGTGTCCTGGCTGCTCCCGGCGTCGCCCATTTTTTTGCGCCACGCCGTAGATGTCATCGAGGAGCTCACACGTGCGGTCTACACCGAGCTCGAAGCGCGCGGCGGGGCGCTTATGCAGGTACAGGACTGGACGCGCATGGCTGAGGGTAAGAGCGGGGCGTTGTTTGGCCTGGCGGCGCGCGCGCCCGCGGTGGTGGCGGGCGCGATGTCGGCCGGCGCCCGCTTGGACGTGTTTGGACGCCAGCTTGGGCTTGCGTTTCAAATCGCCGACGATGTCCTCGACTTGGTAGAGGGCACGGGGGAGCTGGCGTACGCAGATTTGCGCGAGGGGAACCCGTCGCTGCCGTGCATTTTGGCGGCCACCCTGCAGCCATCCATTGAGGCGCGCTTGCACGATGTGCGTCGCGGCCTTGCGCCGGCCGCGCCTTTGGCGAAAGAGATCTTGCGCGTGGCATTTGAGCCCACGCTTCGTCACTTTGATGACGCCGTCCTGCAGGCTCGCGCGGCCCTGCTGGATGACGAGTGTCTCGCCCTTGAGCCAGCGTTCGAGCTAGGGCAGCGGTGGCGTGCGCTCGTTGTGGCCACTGCGCGCGCCGCGATGCCCCAAGCGGATACGATTTCAGGTTAGTTGTAGTCTATGGCTACGTCCCGCAGCCCGGCACCCAAGCGTCCTTCACGCGAGCGAAGCGCAAGCGCGCAGCCGCACGAACATGCGCCGTCGCTCGCCGGTCCGCTTCTGCCCTATGAGGAGACGCTCGTTGATGCGGTAGGCACCGTCATCTCGTTTTGGCAATTCAAGCGCAACCACGGCCGTATCTGGGCCACGTTATATCTGCGCGAGGCGGCGCTCTCGCAGTCAGACCTACAGCAAGTGCTGGGCCTCTCCAAAGGGGCTGCCTCGATGTTGCTAGGTGAGCTCGAAGCGCATGGGGTTGTGCGTAGGCTGCGCCTTGCCGACGGAACATCACAGTATCGCGCGCAACTCGACATTATGGAGCTTGTACGGTCTGTGCTCATCACGCGCGAACAAGTGATCATTCGCAACGTGGTTTTGGCGCTGGAGGACGCGGCCCTTCAGGCGGCCGAATCTGGCGCGCCCGAGGCCGTGCGCGAACGCATTGCGTCTACGACCCGCGCCGCAAGGCTATTTGAGCGTGCGCTCGCGACCTTTGTGCGCACGGCCGCGTTGGACATGACACGGGTCATGTCTTGGTTGTCGCCAGGCTTGAGAGGTAAGTCGCGCTAGACCGCTCCGAACGCGCGACCTACTCGAGCGTCGGCTTCGCGCCGGCGAGAGTGAACGCCAATTCGGTCAGCGATTTGAACGCCGCCACCTTGGTGTAAATGGTCTTCGCCTTGGCGCCCATGCACGTGGCCGAGGGCGCGGCCTGCGAAGGCGTTTGCCCATTGCCACCGAGCGAGGTGACGCCAATCACAGCGCCCTTCGCCGAAAGAAGCGGACCGCCGCTATCGCCGTGGCAAGGGCCCTCGGCCACTTGCAACTCGGCCGCAGAAAGGGTGCTTGAGGCGCCAACGCCGACAAGTGATAGTTTGCGTTCCATGAGTGTTTTTGCGGGCGCGTTGAGCTCCGTAAACCCCCAGCCGGCGGCCGTCACGGCTTCGCCCACTTTGCTGTTGTCGGTCAGGCGCACGGGCACGATTGGAACGCCTGTGACGGCTTTTGGGAGGATGAGGAAGGCGATGTCGTGACTGCAGAGGTTCTTGCTCTTGTCGCTCACGATCTGCTTCGGGTTTTGGGCATTGGCCGGGCGACCATCCGCGCCGCGCGTTGCCACGTAGATCGTCGACATGGGTAGGTCTGCGCCCACGCCGCCACCCACTTTGGCTGTGCCGCTCGGACTGCACTCGGCTTGGTCATCGGTGACCTGCGACACGCAATGACGCGCCGTCATGACGAGGTTTGGCGCAATGAGCGACCCCGTGCAGATGCCGCCGTCAATTTGAATGTAGACCACACCATTGCGCGATGGCCGAGCCACCGTGCCGCGAATGATCGCGTCCGGTTCTGAGGTATCGGACTCCGCGGGGGAGCTGCACGCAGGCAGCAGCAAAAGGGCAAGGGCGAGAAGCGACAAATCGCGGGAAGTCATTCATGCAAGTGTGGGGGGCGGAGGAGCTCGCCGCAAGTTTTCCTAAACGTCTGTATCCACGACGCGCCTCAAAGCCTCGGCAGTTCGAATCCGGTACCGTACACCGTCCGCCCCTCGGCCCCGATGCTCTGCCAGTGCTTGTCGCCCTGCGCGAGCGCCAGCGCGCGCAACCTGCCCCTTGGGGCGCCTAAAGGCGCTGTGACACGGAGCGCGGCACGCAACACAGGCAAAACGGGAGGTACGATGCCACCTACCACCCCCAGCGCGCGCGCCGTGGCCGGCTCAAGAAGTCGCTCGGCGGCCGCGCGCAGCAGCGCACTCTCTCGAGGCGCGCGCGCGCGTACCATTGCACTGGGGCTTTGAAACGGCGCCTGCAGCAGCGCCGTCAGGAGCGCGCGCGCATCGTCGTCGGGCGGCCCCTGGGTGGCGCGTACCATCTTCATGTATTCTGCAGCGTCCTGAGAGGTGGCCGGGAGCACCTCATGCGAGACGCCCATCACGTGTCCTACATAGCGCCACAGCGCCGCCAAGTCCTGCTCTTCGTCGGCCTCGACACGCATGCCCAAAGCCTTGAGGCCTTCTGCGAGCTCGTGGCTAAAGAGCACGACGGTGGCCGCCATATCGTGTTGGTTGATGGGTACGCCCCAGGCCGCGCCGTCCCACGACTCACGGGCTGCAAGGGCCACGCGCACGCGGGCGTGCATCAGCCGCACCATCACGGTGAGTGCATGCCCCTCGCTGCCCGGAAGTGCGCCTGAGGGCAATGATACCGCGTACACGAAGCGCGCGGTCTCGTTCAGACGCTTGGGTGCACTCTGCACCAGCTGCCCGGAGAACATCAGCGGCTTGTTCCCCCCTGGAGAGGCATACCCGAGTACGATGCAGCGGGCTGCCAACACCAAGCCGGCCAGGTTGCCCGCCCGGCGAAGCAACTCGCCGCCACGCGAGAGCGTGGCAGGATCGGCCCACGTAGGCACGCGTCGCGTCTCTACGAGAAGCGCCTTTAGGGCTTCCGGCGCATCGGCAAACCCCGCCTCATCGGCGCAGCGAAGCCAGCCCATGAGGCGCGCGTGAGGCACTTTGGCGAGGCTCTCTACAGCGGCATCTGCCGGGGAATCACCTTGCAAAAGTGCGGCACCCAAAGTCTCCAGCCTGGGCCCAAAATGGGCATGTAGTGCAGGAGTAACAAGAAACCTTTTGGGCAGGATCATGAGGTGTATGTCATCGCGCGAAGCGCCTAAGGTGTCCAGTACTCAGCGATGTGCCGACACCGATGCCGGCCCGAGAGGTGTTGGCACTGGCGCTTCGTCCCCCACTTCCGCTAAGCCGAGCGCTTCTGTATGCGCCGAACCGTTGACCTCCTTCTGTCGCTCAGCGCCGCCGCCGACCCCATGCAAGTGCGGCAGGCAGCAGAGGAGGCCGCGGGGTGCGCGCCGGGCACCGCGGCCGCGCGCATCGTCAAGCGTTCCATCGATGCGCGCGGCCGGGTACCCCGCATGCAACTGCGTGTGGAGCTCAGCGACGAGTTGGGCGACGACGACAGCTTTCCTACGCCGCCCGCACTGCCAGATGTGAGCCGCGCGCCCGAGGTGCATATTGTGGGCTTTGGGCCTGCCGGGATTTTTGCAGCGTTGCGTGTGATCGAGCTAGGCCTGAAGCCTGTGGTGCTGGAGCGCGGGCGCGATGTGCGCGCGAGGCGAAAGGACTTGGCAGCCATCACGCAGCGGGGCGAGGTAGGTGTAGATAGCAACTATTGCTTTGGTGAGGGCGGCGCGGGGACGTACAGCGACGGCAAGCTCTACACAAGGGCTTCCAAGCGTGGGGACGTCATGGCCGTACTGCGCACGCTGGTCGCCTACGGTGCCACGCCCGATATCATGGTCGATGCGCACCCGCATATCGGCACCAACAAGCTGCCGGCGCTTATCACGGCCATGCGCGAAGCTATCTTGGCGGCCGGAGGCCAAGTGCGCTTCGAGGCGCGCGTCGCCGATATCGTCGCGCGAGATGGCGCCATGCATGCGCTGCAGTTGGCAAGCGGCGAAGAGATCGGGTGCTCTCGGCTGGTGCTCGCCACTGGGCACTCCGCGCGCGACATTTTTGAGCTGCTGTCGCGTAAAGGCATCCGTGTAGAGCGCAAAGACTTTGCCATGGGCGTCAGGCTTGAGCACCCGCAGCACATCATCGACGAGGCGCGTTACCGCTCTGGCATCGCAGGCCGCGACGCCTTGCTGCCGGCCGCCAGCTATTCCGCGGTGGAGCAGGTCGATGGCGCGGGCGTGTACTCGTTCTGCATGTGCCCCGGAGGCATCATCGCGCCCTGCGCCACCGCGCCTGGCGAGGTGGTGACCAACGGATGGAGCCCCAGCAAGCGCAACAACCCCTTTGCCAACAGCGGCATCGTGGTGGAGCTGCGCGGCCCGCGCGGCGACGGTGGCCCGCTCTCCGGACTTCAGTACCAACGCGAAGTGGAGCAGGCTGCCTGGCGCGCTGGAGGGCAAACGCAAGTCGCGCCGGCGCAGCGCATGGTGGACTTCATCGAGGGCAAGTACTCGGAAACACTTGCAACATGCAGCTACCCGCCCGGCGTGCGTAGCCACCGCGTGGATGAGTTGCTACCCAATGAAATATCAGGCCGTTTGAAACTTGGACTCGCATCGTTTGGCAAGAAAATGCGCGGCTACCTGACTAACGAAGCCATGGTCGTCGCGGTGGAATCCCGCACGTCGTCGCCCGTACGTATCCCGAGAGACGCCACAACCCTCGAACACCCAGAGGTGCGAGGGTTGTTTCCATGCGGCGAGGGCGCGGGCTACGCGGGCGGTATTGTGTCGGCCGCAATGGACGGTATCGCCTGCGCTGAGCGCGCATGCGCGATGATGTGAGCGCTCAGCGCACGATAGCCGAAGCGGGCACGGGCGCCGGGGCAGCAGCGGGCGCTGGCGGCGGTGGAGCGGCTGGCGCACCACCCAAGGCCTCGGGCGGGCAGTTGTAGGCATTGCCCAAGTTGGTCACATCCGTCTGACCACCGGAGCCATTGGAAAGCGTGTTTCCAGCCTGACTCATCTCCATCACGACGTAGTTTCCGCCGAGCTCGGCCGTCTTGTTTTTAAGGTCGTTAATGGAGCCCTGCATGAGGTTGGCATTGCTGGTGTAGCCACCGCCAAAAGACCCGCCCTGCTGGCCGATCACCGTGCCTAGGTATCTGCATTCCTTGGGTGCGGGTTGCCGTGTGGCGATGACATTGGCGGCACCCGCGCGAAGCTGCGTGGCGGCGCAACCAGACACGATGACCAACGAGACAAGAGCAACGGCGAGAACGGAGCGTTTCATTTGGGGATCCTTTGCTGGGAGAACGGGGAGAACGAATGGCCCGAAGGCACGACAGACCAACGTGGCTTCATCGCCTTTTATGCGACGCAATTGTGCCCCCATTGTGAGTTCATGGGCAATAGGAGTACTGCACCGACACGCGCGAATGCGAATTGCGGTCGCAGCTGCCACGACGGCCGCTCAGGATATCCGCTATAGGCTGGGCGCATGAAACGTGTCGCCATCTTTGGAGCCACCTCAGCCATCGCAGCTGAAGTGGCCGCGCTCTGCGTTGCGCGCGGCGATCGCGTCCACCTTGTCGGGCGCAACCCAGCCAAACTCGCGGCGTTGTGCGCGCGCCTAGACTCCCAACGTGTAAGCCACGCACTCGCCGACTTTGACGATTTGGCCGCGGGCGCGCGCGCGGTTGAGCACGCGTTGGACACGCTTGGCAGTATAGACGCGGTGCTTGTGGCCCATGGCTTGCTCGGCGATCAGCTTTTGTCCGAATCGGAAGTTGCGCACGCGCATGCTATTTTGCACACCAACCTGACGAGCGTGGTCGCGCTACTGGTGCCGCTCGCCAACCATATGGAAAAGGCGGGCGCGGGCAGCCTCGCCGTCATCACCTCCGTGGCGGGCGATCGCGGGCGACCCCGCAACTACACTTACGGCGCGGCCAAAGGTGCGCTCAACATCTACCTGCAAGGCCTGCGCACACGCCTCTACGCGCGCGGAGTGGCGGTTACGACGCTCAAGCTCGGGCCAGTGCACACACCCATGACCGTTGATCACCCGAAGAACGTGCTCTTCGCAGAGCCCAGGCCCGTTGCGCAAGATATCCTGGACGCCATGGACGCCCGCGCGGCTGAAGTCTACCTGCCAGCCAAGTGGTCTGCCATCATGGGACTCGTGAAGAATGCACCCGAGTTTGTGGTGCAGCGCTTTCCGTTCTTGTCGGGACGCTAAGCCTGGAAATGCAGCTAAAAACCCTCGCGGGCTTTGTTCCGGACGCGCACGCTTTCTTCCTTGGCGCTCATCTCCACAAGGGCCGGCGAGATGCGTGCATCTTGCTGCTTTAAAAGAGTGCAGACTGCATGAAATCGTGCGGTCTCGTTGACGTCGCCTAAAAAGGGCAGCACGGTCGTGACCACGCGCTCGTCCGTGTAACTCTCGAGCGCGGCCAGGAGTTGCAACTTGGCATCGATAAACTTGGAGTACTCGGTGTCCCACTTGCTGAGCCACTGCGTCAGCTCGTCGATCACCTCTCCCTCAGGCAAGATCTCGCGAACGAGGCGAATAGGCCAGCCTAAGCTCTCGGACTTATCGGCGTACGCGCGGATTGCGGGCAAGGCCTCACGGCCTGCTTTGGCGATGCCTTGGAACGCGTGTTCCTTCTCCTCCTGATCGGTGATCGAGGGGTCGACGCTGAACAAGAAACGGCGAAGCAGAGCCTCCGCGGCATGGCTGGTGCCTAGCGTGGAGAGTCCCTGCAACGCCTCTTGGCGGTCGTATACCTGTGCTTTTTTGCTACCAACGTTGGCGGCCCATTTTTCAAATGCGCCGCCTCGGCCCTCTGGCTTCTTGGCTTTAAAGATGTCGAATACGCCCACAGCTCACACTGCTTTCTTGTTTGCTCAGGGGAGCGGCACAGCCACGAGCACCACTTCGGAACCGTTCACGCCGGCGCGGTAGCGAACACGGGCACCGGTGCGCGTCTTGGCGTCGGCTTCCATGTTGCGGATGCGATCTCGGAAAACCTCAAAGGTGATGTGATCGGTGGCGTCACCTTTGCCCTGCTTCTTACGTA
>JAYWGI010000067.1:0-9164 GCA_043779025.1 Myxococcales bacterium | reverse complement strand
TCACCGCCCAAAAGAAGGTGCGCTCGGTAGATCAATACTCGCCGGGAGGCGCCGCCGACTGCCGCCCCAACCGTGCCAGCGTGGTGTACTCCAACTTGGCACGCCAGGCCTTTTCGCGAGTGCCGGTGGTTTTGGGCGGCATCGAGGCCTCGCTGCGCCGCATCGCCCACTACGACTACTGGTCCGATTCCGTGCGCCGTAGCGTGTTGCTCGACGCCAAGGCGGACTTGCTTGTGTTTGGCATGGGCGAGTCGCCGGCGTGGGAAATCGCGCGCCGCTTAGACGCCGGGGAGCCAGTAAGCGCGCTCACTGACATCCGCGGTACAGCGCACGTCAAAAAGAACCGCCGAGCCTGGGAGCCCTTGCTGCAGGATGCATCTAAGTTTACGACAGATGGCAAGCTTTTGCCGCTGCCCAGCTACGAGGACGTCACCGCGAGCAAAGAGGCCTTCGCCAAAATGTCGCGTGCGTTTCAGTACGAGACCAACCCCTACAACGGCCGCCCGATGCTGCAGCCTCATGGCGACCAGGCTGTGTTCTACAACCCGCCCGCATTGCCGCTCACCGAGGCGCAAATGGACGGCTTGTATGACCTACCCTTTGCGCGCGCCGTGCACCCAAGCTACAGCGCGCCGATCCCGGCATTTGAGACGGTAAAACACTCGATCGTAACCATGCGCGGCTGTTTTGGTGGTTGTACCTTTTGCAGTATCACTGAGCACGAAGGACGCGTGATCCAAAGCCGCAGCGAAGACAATGTGCTGCGTGAGATTCGTCAGCTCTCACGTATGGAGGACTTCCGCGGCGTAGTGACGGATATCGGTGGCCCTACAGCCAATATGTACAAGATGCGCTGCAAGGACGACGAGACAGAGAGCAAATGTCGCAAGTTGTCGTGTGTGCACCCGGGGATCTGCGACAACCTGGTGACCGATCATGGGCCGCTGGTGTCGTTGATGAGAAAAGCGCGCGAGGAGACGGGGATCAAGAAGGTGTATATTGCATCTGGCGTGCGCTACGACTTGGCGGAGCGAAGTCCAGAGTTCGTGAGCGACTTGGCTACGCACCACACGGGCGGCCAGCTCTCAGTGGCGCCCGAGCACTCCAATGATGAGGTGCTCTCGAAGATGAAGAAGCCGCCCATAAAGAGCTACGAAAAGTTCGCCGAGATGTTTTGCCAGGCCAGCGAACAAGCGGGCAAGGAGCAGTACCTGATCCCCTACTTCATCACCGGGCACCCGGGCTCTACGCTTGCGGACACGGTAGAGCTTGCGCTGTATCTGAAGGAGCGCGGCATGCGCCCGCGTCAGGTGCAGGACTTTATCCCCACGCCCATGAGCGTAGCGACGACGATGTTCTACACAGGCATCGACCCGCTCACCATGAAGCCTGTGTACTCTGCACGCGAGATGTATGAGAAGCGCATGATGAAGGCGCTCATCTTCTACTGGGACAAAGAGAGCTGGCCAGCCGTTCGGGAGGCGCTCATCAAGGCGAAACGCCAGGACCTTATTGGCAATAGCCCGCGCGCGCTGGTCCCCCCAGGCCCGTTGCCGCCGCGGTTGCCCACGCGCGGACGATCAGCTGGCCGCGCCGCGTAGACAGCGCTAACGGGTACATCGCCGTGCCTTGACGTCCGAGGCAAAGTTGGAATTCGTGATCCGCCTGCCTTGCGAAACGACCAAGTGCGGGTCATACCACTCAATAAGCGCCACGAGGCATTGTGCACCGGAACCGCGAACCTTTATCGGAGAAAACCATGTCGGCTCAACCTACCCGTCAGCGTCGCAACTTTCAGGAATTCACCAAGATGGCGACTCCTGCCGCGGAGACTCAATCCGGCGCCGTCGTTGGCGATAGCGTGATTGACCTGGGGACGAGCGTCGCAGTCGAGTTTGCAGACGACGAGGCCCTCA
Organism: Myxococcales bacterium; assembly: GCA_043779025.1. GTDB lineage: Bacteria > Myxococcota_A > Polyangia > Polyangiales > Polyangiaceae > JAAFHJ01. The sequence goes on along the minus strand of JAYWGI010000067.1, from coordinate 7,248 downwards.
CGCCCGCCGTGCCCGCCATGCTGCAGGACGCCGCGAACAACGTGACCCGCTCGGGCCTTGCCCCCGCTGGTACTGCCAAAGCCACATTGGAGATTCCGAAAGCCACGGCACTTCCGGCCGGCTTTGACGACGCTCCCAGCTCGATGATCTCCTTGGAGGCTTCGGTCCGTCCTTATGCTGCAACGATGATCTCTACGCCTACGCCGGCCTCTCCCATGGTGGAAGCCGTTGCCGTTGCCGCCGTGCTTGCGCAGCCCGCCCCCCACATGGCGCCTACTGCATACATTGCCCCTGCCGTGCAGGTCTCCAAAGTGCAGCCGGCAGCGACGGGAAGCTCGAACAAGAAGTTTGTCGCGCTTGCCATTGGGCTGCTCGCCGTCGGCGGCGCCTTCGCCATGATGTCTCGTTCGGCAGCTCTGGTGGCGCCGGTCGCTGCCGTACCTGTTGCCGTTGTCGCCCCCGTCGCCGCTCCCCAGGCCCAGCAAGTTGCGCCAATGGTTGCTGAAGTCGCCCCTGCGGTTGAAGCCCCCGTTGCTGCCGTGGCGCCCAAGGCTGGCGCTAGCAAGGGCGTGGCGGTTGCTCCTGTTGCTGCTGCAGCTCCTGCCGCCGTCGAGGCGCCAAAGGCTGTTGTCGCTCCGCCTGCTCCCGTCGCGGCGGGCGACTTGGCGGGCGCTATCAACCGCGCTGCGGGCCCAGTAAAATCTGCAGGTGATGTCACTGCCGAATCTGGTGAGGACCGCGCGAACGTGCCACAACGCCCCTCACAAGGCGCGATGACTGGCGCACTTCGCCCCAACATCGCGGCGGCAAGTAAGTGCTTGGGCGACGGTGATGGCGATTCCCGCGCAACCATCGTGTTCGAATCCACGGGCAAAGCTCAGTCGGTTTCAGTCAGCGGCCCGGCGGCGGGGACTCCTGCAGAGGCGTGCATCACAAAGGCGCTCATGAAAACCAAAATCGGCCCGTTCGCCGACGCGACCTACAGCACCCCCGTCACCATTCGACATTGAGTCGAAGCGCTCCTCGCTCTGAGGGGGACGCTCGCACCTTCTGCCACCTCCTTTCTATGTAGGACATTAGCAGCACCAACGAAACTGTGCCGCGGCTCCCAAGCTGCGGTACTTTTTCGTCATGCGTTCACATCCTCTGCGCCGTTCCGTTGCTCTCACTGCGTCTCTACTTGTCGGGGGCATCGCGGCCAATCAAGGCTGTGGCAGTGGCAACACACCGTCCACGTTTAACAACAGCACGCGCGACACGGGTAGCGGCAACGCGCTTGATTCCAACACGGGTCCCAACTTCAATCAAGGCGATGGCTCGACGACGCCAGTAGGCGACGCTTCGGTATCGGTGAATGACATCGTCATTTCGCCGGCGAGCGCCACGTTGGACGTAGAGGTCATCAATGGCGTGCTCGCCGCGTCCGCGGGCGCAGCCTTCTCGGTCACCATCAAGGGCTTTCCAGCCTCGGCCACGTGGAGCATCGATCGCGGCGAGGTGGGAACGATAAGTTCCACCGGACTGTTTGCCCCGAACGGGAAAGGGGCCGGCCGTGTGTCGGTGGTGGCGTCCATTGCCGGCATCACCAAAACCGCGACGTTGGATCTGCGTCTTAAGAAATCCGTCAATGGCTTGCCCGACACGGAGCCCGTGTACAGCGCGGGTGCGCCAGGCGGCTATGGTGGCGTCGGTGGGCGTCCCCTCAGCACGACGCCCGTGCCTGCGGCTACAGTCACCGCTTTGCAAACGGCTGTGCCTGTCGCAGCTGCAGACCTGAAAAAGATCTATCCGTATGATGGCACCGTGTTTCCACGCGGCCTGCTTCCGCCGCTCCTCCAGTGGGAGAGCGCAGCAACCGACCTGGACGCGTTGTCCGTCAAGATCACACAGCCGTCGCTAAGCTTCGAGGGGGTGTACAACTTTGATCGAACATCCGCCGACCCCTTGGTCACCAAGTTCGCGAAACTGCAAGAAGACGTGTGGCGTGAGCTCACCAATGCCAACACCGGGGCCGACTCCGTGAGCGTCGAAGTCAAACTCCACGGCGCCAATGGCACGGTGTATGGCCCGCTGTTGTGGACCTTCAAAATCGCACCGGGGCAGCTCAAGGGTACCGTGTACTATGCATCTTATAATTCCAAGCTCACAGGCGGCGCCACCAACACCGAGCTTGGTGGTGTGCTTGCCATTAAGCCGCGGTCGCCCAACCCAAGCTTGGCCGTGCCCGCCTTGGCGCAGAAGTGCCACACCTGCCACACGCTTTCAGCCGACGGGTCCACATTGTTCTTCCAGATGGGCGGCACGCTTACCGGTGGGGTTGGCCCCTACGAGGCGGTGCCCGCGGGCGGCGGACAAGACCATCGCGACTTTCCGTGGAGCACCAAAGCAGACTTGCGCACGGGCGCACTGACGGACTTTCCCACACCGGTGAAGGGGCCCGTTGATCGGGGCACCAATCCCGCCACGGACACGGCCGACAACGCGCACAAATTCACCTGGTCGGCGGTGTACCCGGATGGGAGCATGGCCTTCTCGAACAATGGCCTGACGCGCGAAAGCAGGCTTTCGCCTAACGGATCGCAACTTTTCAAGGGCGACGGTACCAACACGAACGTGGTCATCCCAGGCGTGCACGATGCATCGATGCCGACCTTCTCGCCAGATGGGCGCAGTCTCGCATTCAACTTTTTCACGGGGGCGGGCAATGGCGCAACCACCGCCGGCCTCGGGCGTTCTCTCGCAGCTGCTGACTTCTCGTGCGGCGCGTTGCCAGGCTCGGTGACCTGCGGGGTGGGCGCGACGCCCGCTTTTAGCAACGTACGCGAGTTGTATCGAAGCGCGGCTGGCTACGTGGGCTGGCCAGCTTTTTTGCCCGATGCCAAATCCGTTCTGTTCCAACACACGCTCCGTACGCCCACCGCATGCGAGCAGGGCGCTGCAGCGCCGACAACGCCCGCCGACACGTCGCTCAACGGCGACACGCGCAACGCGGCACTCAATTGCCAACTCTCCACGTGGTACACCGCGGAGTCCGAGATCTGGGGCGTCGGAGCTGCGGGCGGCGGCGCCGCTCAAGCCATGAACGCACTCAATGGATACGATGCCTCCGGCAACTGCACCTTGCCTGCCTCCAACGTTGCCGCCGATGGCTACACGCCCTCGTCGCAGTGCCGCGTGAACTACATGCCCACGGTGAATCCAGTGCCCTCGGGCGGTCGCTTCTGGGTAGTATTTACCTCGCGGCGTCGCTACGGCCACGTGCTCGACGTGCATCCATTTTCCAACGCGGCGTTGGGTCAAGCGGGCTTCGGCTCCACCCAGAAGAAGCTTTGGGTCTCGTCCATTGAGATCAAGGCGGATGGCTCTTTGGGTGCCAGCTCGCCGGCCTTCTACTTGCCTGGACAAGAGCTGTCTGCGGGCAATGCCCGTGGCTCCTGGGTGGTCGATCCATGCAAGTCCGACGGCGGATCCTGTGAGTCTGGCGATGAGTGCTGCGGCGGATTTTGCCGCGCCGGTGCAGGAGGCGCACTCACCTGCCAAGCGCCGCCGGCCAATACGTGCGCCTTGGAGTTCGAGAGCTGCAAGACAGCCGCCGATTGCTGCGACACTACACAAGCATGCGTGGCCGGACGGTGTGCGGTGAACTCCCAAGTGAACTGAGCGGTTGCTCGCTGTGGCCGTCGCGCCACGCGGGACCGGCCGAAGTGGCTGGTCTCGCGTGGCGCGATGCGTTGTGAGCGTCCTATACGCGGCTTCAGCAAAGTGGGATCGCCAGCCTCATCCGCATAGACTCTTACCTTGTGAAACTACGCTTCGCTAAGTTGTGTGGGGTGTCGATTGCGACAAGCGTGCTGTCGTCGTGCACCGAGGCTACTCCTCAGCCCGCCCAGCCGGCTCTGGGGTCCATCGCCGAGGAAGTTTTCGGAGTTTTCTGCGACCGCTTCGGAGCAAATACGTTTCGCGAGGACATGACGGGCGCGTCGTTTCGAGCTCTGTGTCACCGCACCAATGGCAGCTACGCAAACGATGTAGACCTCACGCAACTGCCTGCGCTCACGGCCGACGCTGTGGACGACTTCGGCGTGCCGGTTGCGCTCTCTGTGCAAGAGGCCCATCGTGGACGGCGAGTGACTGCCATGAAGCGTCTGGTCGCGCGCCGCGCCGACTTACTCGAAGCCATCGGCGCCGTGGTGTCGGAGGACCTGATTCAAACCAAGTCCATAGCGCAGGCGGGGGCCGCTTCATGCGACATCTCGAGCGTTCGTGCGACGTTGGTTAGCGAGCTAGGCGCTATGTTGCAGCGTATGGGACCAGTGTACCAGGATGGCTCGCTGCAAGGGCTCATCAGCGGCGTAGACCCTGTGCTTGAAGCGTTTGGCAAGAACGCCAATGCCATCAACGGCTGGCGGGCCATTCGAGCCCGCGCCGGCTATCGGCCTAGTGCCGACGCGTTTTCGGGCGCGCGTGCCGTGCTTGCCGACCCGCAGCTCTTCGACAATCTCGGCGAGCTGCTGCGTGCCGTCGGGCCGCATGTTGAGCCCACCGACGTGAAGTCTGCCGAAGCTGCCGGCCACAAGGCGCTGTTGGCGCTGCTGGGCGCGGTACGTGTAGAACTCAACAATCTTGCGAGCACCGAGCGCAGCCACGTAAGCGCTGCTTCGGACATGGCGGGCAAGGTAGCTCCGACGCGCGCGCGCAGCGGCCTAGAGCTTGCGGTGGCGCTCATGAGCACCGAGAGCGAGCTGCTCCGGATGAGCACGAACGATCGCTACGTGGTGCGTCGGGATTCGCGTGGCTTGCCCTGGGTTGCGGGCACCGGGACTGTTATCAATGCGCCGTTCGTCGATATGGACAAGGATCGTCGCGCCGACGTCGATGCGTTTGGGAGCTTTTTGGGTACATCCTTGCCTACGCCCTTTGCCGATCTGGGGTCAGACCTAAGCACCGCGCGTGATGCACGCGGCGTCGCGCTAGTAGTCGGAACGCCTGGTTTTGAGGTGCTGAATATAAGCAAGTCCTGGGCCGCCGCGTCGCTTCCGGAGCTGCATGCGGTCTTCGACGCGGCGGGGAATCGATGGGCGCAAGTGGCGCGCGCGGTGCCCGTGTTGCTCGGAACGCGCGCGGCAACCACGCGCCGGTACGCGGACGGTACGAATCTCAGTTATCAGGGCTACCAGGCGAGCAACGCGCCACTTTTGGATCTGAGCTGGGCGCTCACACACACCGCAAGTTCTGTTCAAGCCGACCGGTTGCTCAGCGTGGTGGGAGACATGCTCGAAAAGCATCCGGACAGTGTGGCGCGTCTGGTGAAAGCGATTCTTGCTGCCAAGGACCTCGCCAACAAAGACGCGCTGGGGGCTTACCCCGAAAACGCCTATTTCTGGGACGAGATATTGCGCACGGTCGGGGAGATCGCCGACGTGCCCGGGCTTCTGAAGGGAGTGGTCGTGAACACCGCAGATCAGCGGCTCAGCGTGGCCAGCACCGCGCTGTCACGGATGATCTTGAACCGCGACGAATACGACTATGATCGCGCGAACCTCAACGGCTCCGTCAAAAATCTGTCAGTGGCGAGTTCCGCATGGCCGGCGTTGCCGGTAGATCGTACCAAACCCGACACGGGTGACAATCGAAGTATTTTTCAGCATTTTGCCCAGATGATTGCCGAGTTGGATGGCGTCGCCTTGTGTACCAAAGACGGCGCCAGCGCGCACATTCGCGGCTTGCCGCTGCTCAATACGTTTGAGCTCCCACTCACCGGGACATACCGCGAATGCGAGGTCATCAAGGTTGATAACCTTGCACATTTCTATCTGCAGGCCCTGGTGGGTAACCCAAAAGCTGCATTTAACATGAGGCCCCCACTGATGAACCTAGGGGTCGCTCCTGGGACCGTCGATATGCTCCAGGCCTCCACTGGCATCTTGGGGTTTTGGATGCCGGCAGACAGCACGGTGCTCACACCAAAGCCTGCGTTCATCAATCGCCTTGCGTTCTTCGACGTGAAGAGCGACAGCCCCACGCCGGGCAGCGGCCCCAACTACATCACCAACCATTTCCTCGTCGACTTGATGCCTGCCCGTATAGGCACCAACCTCTGCGAGGTGCGTGATATTCCAGACCCGTGCGCGACGGAGAGCTGCCACGGCAACGACGTGCGACCTGACAAAATGGTGCGAGGACTACGCAACTGCCGCGCGGGTGAATGGCTTCAAGACAGGCACCCGAAGACCGTGTTCGCCCTCGAGACCGGAGGCTTGCTAGAGTCCCTAGTGCCTTTGGTGAAGCCCTTCGTCGACGCCGGCCGAGAGGACTTGTTCGTGCGTCTCATGAGCATTGCGTCCAAGCACTGGCAGTCAGGGGCGGGCACCGCGCAGGAGTGCAGAGCGCTTGGTGGCAGCTGCGCCAAAACGGGGCTGAGTTCGTATGAGCCACTCGTAGGTCAGATGCTGCAGAGTGACTTGGTGCCGGCCCTTGTTGCGCTCTCCATTCAAGCTGACAGCACGCGCGTCAAGCAGTGCAGCGCCATGGATGCCGCCGGCAAGTGTACGGCGGTGCTCGGCAGCGACCCTTCGGGACTGGACTTGCTTGCCGATGCCACAAGGGTCTTGGCTTCACCTGCAGAGGGCACGGCCCACGGGCTTTCCGATAGGCGTGGCAACACGGCCGTCACATGGAAGGATGGTAGCCGCGGCGCCCATCTGACACCACTGAACTTGCTGGTCGATGCCTTGGTCAAAATAGATGCAAGCTACAAGAGTGCAGGCGCGGACGGAGCCTTGCGGCAGAAATCATGGCGCGAAGCCCGCAGCGCATGGGCGGACAATTTGCTGCGAACGGAGGGATCGGCGCCTAGCGTCAGGTTTTCGAGTACACGTTTTGCGCCCCTTGTCGCCACTTCGCTGCGCGTGGTCCGCGGCGAAGCTGCAGCGCACTGCCCCAAGAGCTTTGTGGCTCCGTTCGAGAAGTGCGCGTGGCTCGAGACCGAACTTAACAACGACCTGGACGAGACTGTTGCAGGCCCACTGGTGGCAAGTGCGTTCGACCTGATCGACGCCACAACACAAAACGCTGCGGCCATTGCGGCACTGTCCCGCATGCTCGCCTCCATCACGGACCCGGCGCACTTGGACGATCGCGTGTTGCCCATCGCGCAGTCCTCCCTAGATGCGCTTGCGGCCTCCCAGGACACGCGCGCCGTGCGTGCACTTTTGCCGGTGCTCACGCTGGCCTTGGACCCTCAAGCCG
>JAYWGI010000066.1:0-3242 GCA_043779025.1 Myxococcales bacterium | reverse complement strand
GATATTTGCTGCAAATATTTACAAAGAACGTGATTGGCCCGATCTTCTTCGAGATCATCCAGCGCAAGAACTGCCTCACGTTTGGAGACGGAAACTTTGGCGCATTGTTCCGATCCATCGAGCGTGAACAAGCCAAGCGTGGCGTTTTCGATCAAGCATAGCGTAGCGCTTTAGGCGTACTCTCCCGCGCTGTGAACGACGCGGGAGAGTTGCTTCAAGAAGGACAAGAACTCGCGGCTGCTTATGGCGCCGCGATTTTGCGTTTGGACGAAGATGTGCGCGAGGGGCGCCCAACGGGCCCAGCCTGCGCCGAGGCATTCCGTGCAGTCCACACGCTTAAGAGCATCGCGGCTTTTGCGCAGTTGCCCGAGCTGAGCCAGGTGGCCGCCGTGACCGAGGAGGCACTGAGCGGCGTGCGAGAAGGCCGCACCCACCTGGGGGATGCGCTTTTCGGCTTGCTGCTCGCCGCGGAGGCCTTGATGACCGAGGGCATCGCGGGAGGATCAGGCCAGGCCGAAGCGCGGGAGCGTGTGGCGGCCTGGAGCGAGGCCATGACTCTGGTGGGGGAGGCCCAACCCGCGATGCCCCCGCCAGCCTCGCCCGAGACCGACAAGCTGGCAGCGTCGCTGCGCGCGATGTTGAGTGCCAGCGAAGCCGAAGACTTGCGCGTCGCCATGCGCACGGGAGCGCAAGCGTATCTTTGGGAGCGCACGTTCGGTCTACTGAACTTGGATACCGAGCTCGAGAATGCGCGAGCGCGGAGCCAGGCGCACGCCCACTGGATCGCGCTGCTGCCGGCAGAGGGGCACGCGGGGCCGATGGATCTTTGTCTCGCGGCGCTCTTGGTAAGCGCACTCACGCTGCCTGCGCTCGCGACTGCGCTCGGCTGCCCCGAGTCGGAATTGAAGAGCGCGACGGAGCCTCGCGGCGCGCCCATCCACGCAGCGGCCTACAGATCGGCGCCGGCTGCAGAGCCCGCCGCGCCGACGCTGCGCGTACACATCGAGGTGCTAGACACCATGCTCGCCGAGCTAGGTGCCCTTTCACGGGAGGGCGCCAACCGCGCCGTACGCATGCAGCATGTCGACTGCCTGCGAGATGCTCTACTCAGCGCCCGCAGCGTAGAGATGTCGTTGCTCTATGACCGACTTACGCGCGCGACACGGCAAGCGAGCCTCGAGCTCGGAAAGCCGGTACGACTTAGCACCCATGGCGGTGAGCTCAAGCTCGACAAACGCCTCGCCGACAGCGTGTTCGAACCGCTGCTTCACATCGTGCACAACGCGCTCGATCATGGCATTGAATCCCCGGCCATACGCCTGGCACGCGGCAAGGAAGAATCGGGCCGTGTCGTGCTCACCGCATTCACGCGCACCGGCGGTTTCGCCATCGAGGTCGAGGACGACGGCGAAGGTGTGAATCTTGAGGCGCTACGCATGCGCGCAGCGGCCGCCGGCGTTGTGAGCGTCGCAACCGCGCGCGCAGCATCGGACGAGGAGTGCCTCTCGTGGGCGTTTCTGCCGGGGCTCTCCACGCGCGAAGATGTCACCCGCATCTCGGGGCGCGGCGTCGGCCTTGACGCGGTGCGCACCAAGGTTCGCGCGGTCGGCGGCCAGGTCGAGCTCCGAAGCGTGCAGGGCGTAGGCACCAAAATCACCTTGTATGTTCCGCGCCATGCTTCGGTCATGCGGGTCGCCCAGGTTCAATCAGGATATTTGCAGGTGGATGTCCCTCTCGACCAGATCCGGAGCGCCAAGAGCATTGCATGTTACACTGAGCGCGTGGTGGCGGGAGAGCGTCTCCTTAGCGATGAAGACGAACGCTTTTTCGCCCTCTCACTCAAGCGGATTTTGCGACAAGTCACCACGCGAGAGACCTCCCCGGAGAACCTCGTGCTCCGTATGCACAGTGGCCAGCGCGCTGGCGCTGTGCTCGTCGCTAGCCCCATTCAGATCGCGGATATCTTGCTGCATCCCTTGGGCGCTGCCTTCGATGATCTTCCTGGAGCGCTAGGCGTCGGGGAGCGCCGCGACGGCTCACTCTCGTTGGTGCTTGATCACGCGGTGGGGATGAAGCAACACGAGGCTCCCCGCAGCGATCGTCGCCACGACCGGGAGTCCGTACTCCCCGCTTGGGCGCGATTTCCTCTGGCGGAGACTGTTGGTGCCTCGGCGGGCCCGGTGGTTGCGTTGCAACGAGGCGCGTGCAGATTACACGTACCGGCTGCCGGCGTGCGGGAAGTCACCGCCGCGCACGCGTGGACGCCCGTGCCTCACGCACCTTGGCCTGTCGTCGGAGCGACACTGGCGCGCGGCAGAGTCGTGCCCGTATTGGAATTTGCCGATGCTCGCGAGCAAGACACAGACTCACCGCCAACCGTGCTGGTACATTTGCACGACGCCTACAACGGGCTCGTCCTCGCGTGCGACAGCGCAGAGTTTCATGAGGCGCCGCACAACGAGACAACCCACTCCGCCATGAGTCTGGCGGAGTGGGTTGCGGCGGCGCCCTAGTGCGCCGGACGCTGCGATTCAGCGATTGTGGCGATGGTGCTTGCGACGGTCCTGGGCACCGTCCTGGCGACGGTCATCGCCACCATGATGACGGTGCGCGTGGCGGTCCTTCTCGAGTTCAGCGGCTAAGGCCTCGCGCTGCGCATCGGTCAGCACCGGCTACAGCGCGCGCACCACGCTGAGTTCATGCGCCGCCGGGCCGCTCTTGTTTGGCACTGCAACGGCAGGCAACTTGCTTGGGTCGAAGTCGGCACTGGCGAACGAGTCGGCCAAAGCGCGAGTACGCGCGACGTGGGCCGCGCGCATTGCGTCATGATTGGCCTGCATCCCCTTGCGGTCGGCATCTAACGCAGTCCTCAGGCTTATTCTGCCGATCAGGTGTAAGCTGCAATCATTTCACGAGCGCGCCCGGGCGGCCCGGAGGGCGGAAGCGTTGTGTCGGAGCCGTATGGCTCTTTGGCCTTCCTGGCTTGTAAGACACCTCAGCCTGCGCTTCTATTCCCTCCGCCGCCCAGCTTTTTTTCAGCTTAAGACCTGCTGAAGATGCGGGCTCACCGCGAGAGCTACTCAATCCCATACTTACGCATGAGTCGGTAGATGTACGTGCGATCGACCTGCGCCTCTTTAGCAGCGGCCACGACGTTGCGGGCGTGGCGATCGAGCAGCTTTTGTAGGTAGGTCTTCTCGCCCTCTTCGATCCAGCGCTCGCGGAAGGTCTTGTAGTCAAGG
>JAYWGI010000065.1:0-3254 GCA_043779025.1 Myxococcales bacterium | reverse complement strand
CTAGACAGCAAAACCATGGGGACGACAGGTCTATGCTTCGCCGTGGTCGGGCTCGCCATGATTGCTCGCGGCAAGCGGCGGTCCGGTAGCCGCTGAATAATTCGCGCGCCTGCTGGCACGCTCGGTAAAGGGCAAGCCAAGCTGCTGCCAATCGCACATGCATGGTCGGTCGTGCCGCTGAGCAACGGCATCACGTCCGGCCTTCGTCTTAATGCGAACCGTGCTGAAGTTATGGCGCCGTGGGGCCTCCGGTCCGCACGGACGAACGCAATGAAATGCGCGTGCTGAAGTTCGTGGGGTAAAGCGCTGTGAGTGCCTTGCATCGTTCATACCTGTATGATGCGCTGGCTTCACGTCGGATTGCGCCGCGAGTCGGCCAAAGCCGCCTTCACACCCACCACGTCGTCGTAAAACACCGCGATGGCGCTCTTCGGTCGACCCAAGAGTAACGATTCTCGCACGTCAGGCAGACCACGCATGCGCGAGACGCGGCAGGTGGAGCACACTCTAGAGGCTCCCCCAAGTTCAAACGGTTAGAATAATACGGACTGGCGATCACTGGAATCTGATCTGCGGTTCACGTTTGAACGCATGAATTCCTTGCATCCTAGCTGCGTATCGCTCCAATTGTATGTGTGCATCGTGCACGCTGCGCCGGAGGGTTGCCATGCGCTTCATCTGTTCGACCTTCCTGTTGTTCATCGCCACCCCCGTGTCCGCGGGAGCTCCGCCGGGCTATCACGAAGACCCTCGTCGTGAGCGTGCCCATGCCGCCGTCTTGTCGTCATGGGACGCCCTTGGAACGCGTGCAATTCCGAGGATGTTGAGGATCGCATGCGGAGATGCCCCCACCGCGGCGGAGTTTGTCTCCGACGCGGAGTACCTACTGAGCAACTACGGTGTTCATGCCATCGATGCGATCTACGCGTATCGCGGACGGTGCGACAACGAACTTGGCTACCCGCGGACGCGTCTCCTTTCAAACACCTACGCTCGCATGGTGGAAGACCGGTCCCGGCCGCCCGATGTGGTCGCGGCCGAGCTTGCACGTTGGGCGACAATCGTCGTCGATAGCGGCAACCGAAGGCATACGTTGGCGCGTGAGGCGTTGGTCGATCTGCTTGGCCAACCCTCTCGAGCTGCCCCCCCCCATCCCGCAGCCCCCTGATGAAAAATTTCCCAAATGTGTCGGCACCCATGGCCGCGGTGTTCGCAACGGCACTGCACGACAAGTGGCACGGCGTGACGATTGGGTCCGCCGCCCCATATCTCCAGGACGTGCCGCCAGAGGAACTCTCTTTCCGTGCGGCCTTGGATGCCATTGGCGCGAGCCAGCACGAGACATCGACCCTTGTCGACGCTTACGATCACGGGGACCTGGCCACAAAGCAGTTTGTGATCTCTGCTCTGGAGAGAGGCGGGCCAGGCTCAGTCCAAGCGCTTCCTCGAATTCTTGAATTTCTCGGCACTAATCCAAACCGCGTGGGGCGTATTTCAGCCCTGAACGCGCTTGCGGCGCTTGACTTGGCGATCTCGGCACCCGAGGCCAGACTTGTCGCGGAAAGCCTCTCCATGTTTCTCAGCGAGCCACTGGCGTCGCCGGAGTGGCCATATCTCGTGGTCGGCACCGAATCGGCGATTCGTGTGCTGAGCAAGTCCCGTTTCGAACCGAGTGTGCAGCATGCATTGATCGACTCGCTACGCTCACCGCTCGCCTGGTACTTGCGGAAGATCTCGGCTAGCAAATTGCTTGCCGACGTCGCCACCCTGTCACCGGGCGAACGCAGATGCGTCCACGATACGTTCGCTCTACCCGTAGAGCTGCCTTTAGAGGCGATTCACGACCTCAACGACAAAACAGGCTCGCTGGACAACAACGTAGGCAATGAGATCGGGGACTTCTCCGACGAGAACAGCCGTGTGTTGCCGCCAAGCTGTCTGGCACCGGAACCGCCAGAGCGATGTGATGAGCTATGCTCGCTGTCCCGCGGTGTCACGGCTTGGGTGCGGAGTTTGATGGAGCAGATGTAGGCGCCATGGGCGTGTCGCATGGGCTGACGGCTGCCACTGCCAACATCCCAATCTTGTTTACCCCAGAGCTTGTACTCTACACACACCTTGAGCGGGAGACGGGATTCGAACCCGCGACATCAAGCATGGGAAGCTTGCACTCTACCAACTGAGTTACTCCCGCGTAACGCGCGCAGTATGTGCTTTTCGCGGCGCCTGTGTCAACGCACTTGGCGCGTTGCACCGAGCAAAGTTCAGGGCCTGTAGTCGGCGCCTGGCGCAGGCAGCAAGCTCTCTCCTAGGTTCTCGACGTCGGCCGCGAAGAGTGCGCGGCGCGTGCCTGGGTCGAGCAAGCTCAGCGCTGCGGAGGCGATGGCCAGGCCTATCTGCAAGACGTACATCATGAAGACGTAGACGGCGCCGGGGCCCAAGATGATCTTCGGGTCGAAGAACAAAGTCATTGCACAATACAACCCGGCCTGGAACACGCCCAACATGCCGGGCGGCGCGGGGATCAGCATCGCGGCGCCGAGCACCCCGATGAGGGCCAACGCGTCCATATAGGTGGCTCCCGAGCCATCTACATGGGTAAGGCCGCAACCCCACGCCAGCAGCCACATACTGGCAGCGTTGAGGCCCCAGTAGAGCGCCGTCTCGGACAGGTAGGGGATGGCATCCTTGGGCTTCGCCAAAAAGGACATGCCATCGGCGAGTTTCTCGGCGATGCCTGCGAGCCGTTCGCCAAGCCGCACTGAGACAACGCCAAACACCTTGAGCGTCATTGAATGCGCCCAGGCTCGAAACTTGTAAAAGACACCAATGACTGCAAACGCGCCGACAAAAATGGTGAACATGGTCGCGCCAAACCCACGCACGCGGGAGGTAGGAAAGTCTTTTAGGCCCACCACGAACTCCGGCGTTTGGTTTGCAGGCGGCGCGTACAGCAGGGCCACGCCAAGAATGAAGCTAAGGAACAAGCCATCGAGAACGCGCTCCGTCACGACCGTTCCGGCTGCGGCAGTTGCGGAAACGCGACCACGATCGCGAATCATCATCGGACGGACGACCTCGCCCAGCCGAAACGGAAGGATAAAAATAGCTGCAAAGCTCACCCATGACACCGTCAGCACGCGCATCAGCGGGACTCTCGCGAAGGATCGCAACTGCAAACGCCAACGCGCCGCGCGAACGAAGGTGGTCACGGCTGAGAGAACGACAAACGCTGGATAAGTCCATAGGTGGGG
>JAYWGI010000064.1:0-9266 GCA_043779025.1 Myxococcales bacterium | reverse complement strand
GGCGCGCGAAGCCATGAGCGTGGCGTGGTCGGGCGTTCCGCTGAGATCCATGTCGCATTCCGGGAAATAGCTGCGAAAAAGCGCTTTCAGCTCGGCCGCGTGCTTGTGCACATAGCCGTTGCCGGCCGCGCCGTTGAGCACGAAAAAAGGCTTTAGTGGCGGGGCCACAAAGAACCTCGCGCACGCATATCGCCAATGGTGTCGTGGAGCGTGGTGCTCACGTCGCGTGGGGCCCAGCCGAGCTCGCTCTCCGCCAAGCTTGCGTCCGCGTACCAGTAGTGGCGCGCCATGTCGGCGGTCTCGCTGTCGGTGCCCACGTCTACACCCGCGCGTGCAAGCATGCCCACGGCAGGCGAAAGCCACTTGGCTGCGCGCGCGGGGATGCGCACTGCCGGTGCTTGCACGCCACCGGCGCGGCATACGCGCGCGGCAAAGTCGGCGACGGTCTCGTTGCATGCAGTAAGCAAGTATCGCTGCCCGGGCCGCCCGGCGCCCGTGGTGACCATGCGCGCAATAAGCTGCGCCACGTCGCGTGCGTCCACGTACGACAAACCGCCCGGGGGCAAGGCTTTGACTTTGCCCTCCAACAAGTCGCGCACATCTCCTGTAGACGAACCCTGCACATCGCCCGGGCCAAGCAGCAGGCTTGGATTCAAGATGGTGGCGGGCATGCCAGCCGCGGCTGCCGCGCGCACTTCTTGCTCCGCGAAAAGCTTGGTGCGGTAGTAGGGCCAGCGCGCGAGCAAGCCGGGGGCTGGCTCGGACTCTTCCGTCGCAACAGCACGCGCATCCTCGGACACCGCCAAGGTGCCGCTGGTCGAGATGTGTACGAACCGGTGCACGCCTGCGCGTGCGGCAGCATCAAGCAAGTGCTTGGTCCCAGCCACATGCACTTCGTAGAGGCGCGCTGCGTCTTCGGGCTTGCGCGAGACCAGCCCTGCGCAGTGGACCACGACATGACAGTCGGTGAGCGCTGCGTCCAAGGTGTCTGCTCGCGTGACGTCGCCTTGCGCATGCTCTTGCCATGGGCCGGGTTGAGGCGTGCGAAGCAAGGCCCGAACCGTGCATCCTGCATCTTTGAGTGCATGGGCCGTATGGCGCCCAAGAAAGCCACTTGCGCCGGTGAGCAGTACGCGGGTCATGCTTGCTCCGGTTCTGCCGTGTTGGCATCGGCGGGCCGCAACGATGGCGTTGGCGGCGCACTGAACGAGGTCACGATCTCTCCGTGTGCCAAACGGGCCACGGCCAATTGCATGCGTTCCGCAACCAATCGCGCAGTACCAGATGTGGCGACCAATGCGTCTTGCGGGTCGCAGCCGGCCAGGGTGCGCGCGCTGATAGCTTGGCCGATGCGCACTTTGACATCCCCCTTGTGTGGCCTGCGTGCGCCTTTTGGAAACACCTGCGCCGCGCCTTCGATATGCACGGGCAGTACGCTCATGCCGGCCTTGAGCACGAGCTGTCCGATGAGAGGCCTAAAGTCTGCAAGCGTGCCGTCGCAACTGCGTGTCCCTTCGGGAAATACCAACATCGGGGCGCCGCGAGACCAGGCTGCAAGCAAGTCATCCAAGCTCTCTTTGGCGCCCAAGTTACGCGCCACAGGCGCCACGTGAGACAGGGCTGAGAATAAACGCTTCTTGGCGCCCGAGCCCTCGAAGAAATAGTCCGCCGCTGCCGTGACCACGACGCGTCGCCCGTACTCGCCAAGGGCAACACGCACCAGCGGGCCATCCAAATGGCTCGTGTGGTTGGCGATGATCAGCACTGGGCGGTTATGCGGAATGTTGGCGTCGCCAATCACGCGCGGGCGTATTAGGGCCTGCACCATACGCTCCTCGACTTCGGCAAAGCCGCGCGCCAGCAGAGGCGCCGCCGCGCTTGAGGCCACCGGGGATGCGGCCTTCTTGTCCGACTCCGGTGCCAGGGCGTAACGATTCTCGACGGGTGGGCGAACGGAACGAGGCATGCAATCTACACCTTGTTCCGCCATCTCGCTGAGCTTGCGTGCAGAGGCGCTGCGGTCCACATCGCCGCTGCTGTCCAACCGCGCGAGCCGGGCATCTACAAGCCTGACCACCGCGGGCTGCTCGTCGGCCGGCCAGGAGGCAAGGTGTTCGCGCAGTGCGCGATCGGCGTTGAAGTAGCCCTCGTGGCCACCAAAAGCGGAGGTGTTGCGCACGGCCAAGAGGCCGATTCGCGTTGTGTGTGTTGGTCCGTCTGCAAGCTGCACTGGAACCACCACACATTCGCGAACAGCTTTGCAGGCTGCAAGGCGTGCCTCCAAGGTCTCGGACTGCAGGTACTTCCCAGCGCGCGTTTGTATCGTATTGGCTACACTGCCTGCAATGTGCACCTTGTTGCGCGCATCGATGCGTGCGGTGTCGCCCGTGGGCATCCACGCGCCTTCGGCGACACTGGCACGCAACGCGCCGTAACCCTCGGGTAATATCTCGCTCGCATCCACGTGCAACTGCACGCCCGGCAGCGCTTTGCCATTTGCAAGCAGTGGCAACGTGTCGAGCTCCACGCCGTGCAGGGCATCGACGCGCAACCCCATACGACGCAGCGCCGTGCGGGTTTTCGGTTCGAGTCCACGCGCCGCCGAGAGCATGTACTTGGGTCGGCCAAGCGCGAGGGCATCGATGCGTGCCCACACCTCGGCGCCAGGAGCCCCCTTGGGCAAGCGGGTCTTGAGGTGTTTGGCGTAACTGTTCCAGAAGCTGGGCGGTGCCACGACCATGGTCGCCCGCACGCGGCCAAGCACGCGGGCAACCGCGCGCGGGTCCTTCTCGCTTAGGTGCAGCACGCGCGCGCCGCGGAGCAGGGGCAACAGCGTGCCGGCGCTAAGGCCGAGGCCTCGCGTCCTGGGGCCTAGGGTCACGCACACCTCGTTCTCCGACAGCGTGTACCTAGCACCCAGTGAAGCGAGCGAGAGGCATAGGGCGGCGCGTGTCTCCTCGCTTGCAGCGCCGAGCAGGGGCTCGAGGCCGCCTTGCGCGTCGAGTTCTGCGTAGGTACTCCAAGTGAGCTCACCGTGCACCAAGGCGCCAAGGGCGGGTGCATGGGGCGTGCGAGCGAGTTGCTCGTTCCATGCGCTCTGCAAGCTTGTGTGCGCACGCAAGATCTTGGTGGTCTTCGCAAAGCGCGTGTCCATCCATGGGATGATCTTGTGCTCCATGCAGGGCATGTGGATACGCGTCCAGTAGTCGGCCCAGTCGATGCTTTGCGGATCCCACAGTAAGCCTGTCCGCTCGTGCTCGGGCAGCCGCGCGAAGGCAGCGCGGGTATTGCCGCAATCGAATGGCCCTTTTTGCACATAAGTAAAGGGGGTGAAGAGCTGCAGTACTTCAGCCAACCGTTGTTCGCGTTTGGCGAGGTTTTTTGCTTGGTGCGCAAGTGGTTGCGTCCATGGGTGCAGCCGCGCAGGCGTACGCTCAAGCCAGCTCGCGGCGCGGCTCAAGCCGCGTGCGATGGCCGGGGGGCCAAACGATTCGAAGCGCGCGGCGGTCACGCCGGTGGCCTCGATGTGCTGCCCTAGGCGTGTTCCGAGCGATGGCTTCTTTTTGGCGGCGCGGGCCTTGTAACTTTGGCGCTTGTAGATACCAATGAGCTCGGCAAAGCGGTCGCTGCTGGCCGGGTTCACGTCGGCCGCGCCAAAGTGGTACACGGGCTTGTGGGTGCCTTCGAGCAGCTCGGCGAGCGCGAGTGCCATGCCCACACACACCAAGTCGGCAGGCACAAAGTCCAAGCTCGCATCGCTGGAAATAAGTTGCGTCTGCCCCTTCATTACGGCGTAGATAATGGGCGCGCTGGTCCCTAGGCCCTCGTTCCAGCCGGGCACAGGAAAGCGTAGGGTAGTCTCGCAACATGCGGGCCGCGCGATGACAAACGTGAGGCCGCTTGCGGCAATGAGCTGCTCGCCGATGCTCTTGGTATAGGTATATGTGTTGGGCCAGCCCCAGTGCTGAGCGCGCGTTTCGCCCTCGGTGACAAGGCGGGCCCTCACCCAGCTTCGTTCCTCAGTGGCTGCGACGTACGCCACATCGTGGGGCGTGGTGGGCTCAGCATTCTTTGCCAGCCGAGCGCGCGCCGCCGCTACAAATTCGCTCTGCCTAAAGCCATCTTTCGCGCGCGCTTTTACCTCCCGCACGATGTCTAGGCCATCCTGCACCTCGCGTGCGGCGTCCCAGGCGGCGGCATCCACCTCGCCCGCACGCGGAAAGGGAATGGTGCCGGGGAGCGCTTCGTGTACCAGGCCGCGGCGGTTCCCCACCACATAAGCCGTCGAGGTATGCATCAAGGGCGCGTTGCCCAGTTCTTTGCAGAGTGCAATTAAGTTGGTCGCTCCAAATGCATTGGCGTGCAGAGCCTCGTCCAGCGGCGGATTAAAGTCCACCACGCCAGCGACGTTCACCACGGCGTGCACGTGCCCGCGAAGCGTGGCCACCAAGCCGACGGACAAGCCACACAGTGGCGCGCTGATGTCACCATCCGTGATTGTGAGTTTGCTTCTCAAATAGGCATCAAATCCAGATCCGTGCTGCGCGCGTAGCGGCGAGAAAGCGTCGCTGGTTGCCACCTCGTCCCAGAATCTTTGCTCGCTGCTGCGGCCCTTCTGGGCGCGCACCACGAGCACAATGTGTCCGATGTCGGGGAAGCGATGCAGCAACATGCACCAAAACACCTTGCCCAAGAAACCGGTGCCGCCCAGGACCAGGAAGGTCTTGCGGAGGTAGAGATCGCTTATAGCGAGCGCATCTTTTTCTAACATATGCGTGTGGGGTACACTCATTTTCAGACCGTCACATCGGCCATCAGCATGGGGGCCGTGTGCATCATCGTGATACTCATGTCCGGGCCGTGCACGCCGCGCGCCATCTCCAACGCTTCGCCCATGGTGCGTGCCGTTTCGTAGCCTAAAAGCCTGGGAATATACTCGTTGTCAGCGCCCACGACGATGACGCGTCCCAAGTGCTCGCGGCCGGGCTCGCCCCAGTACCACATGTAGAATGGGTGCACCGGGTGGTAGGCGTAGCCCGTGCGGTAGGCTTGAATGTAGGCGGGGTTTTGCGCGAACTCGGCTTCGAATTTTTTGTGCATGGTGACGGCATCTCGCGTCTCCGGCAGCACGCGGTGCACGAACTCAGCGTAGACCGCGTGCTGCTCCTGATCGAACTTGTCGGTGCACGGGTGCGTGATGATCAGCGTGCCTCCCTTTTTGACGAGCGGCGCGCCCTTGTGCAGGTTGAACAAATATCCTTGAGCCAGCACTTGCACGAGCAACGGGTTCAAGAATGCATGCACGTTGTAGGGGCTGATAAAGGGAATACCGGTGATCATCACGTCGGCTTGGCCACGCACCGGCACCAAGAGCTGCTCAAAGGACTTCTCTAGCGTGAGAGCATGCACGGCCTCGGTCTCGCCAGCAAATACGCTGGTAACGCCGTATGGAGCGGGGAACTTGTCGAACACCGCATGGCGCGCGCCTTGGGGCATCTTCTCGAGCGTGCGCACAAGAGCCTTCATCGAGAATTGCTCCAGCGCGCTCAGCTCGTCTTCGTTCTTGCCTAAGAACGCGAGCGGCTTGTCGAACATGCGGTTGTTCACGGTGGTTTCAATCGTGAACACGTCGAGGGCCTCGTTCACCAGCTTGCCCATACGCGCAAAACTGGTCTGCAAGGAGCTGCGCTCGGGGTCCATGTAGGAGCCGCCTTCGCGCAACTTGTACGGGTTGTGGTGGGCTTTGAGACTGCGGTAGCCGGCGAGGCCAACCGCAACCGATTTGTGCCCGCCGTTCATGGGCACAAAGTTTAGGTTCACGTAGATAAGCAAATCACTTTCGGCAGCGCGCTTGTTGATCTCCACCACCTCGCCCTCGCTGGTGGTGCCAATCTCCTTCATGCCGCGCGGGTCTTCGGCGTCGTGGTTGCAGAGCCTCATCGGGTGGTAGGCGTTGAAGATCTTCTCGCCCACCATGTGCTTGATTTCACCTGGCTTCATGCGCCGGTGGAACGCTGTGGCGATAATCATGCGCACGTCGTCCACGCCATGATCGGCCAAGAGCTCGAGCAAGATGGTAAGAACGCGCTCACGCACGTCGGGCGCGCGCATCACGGGCAAGGGGAGTGAGATGTCGTCGATGGCGATGACCACCTTCATGCCCGGTTTGAGGCGCGCATAGAGCGGGGTGGTGCCTACCGGATGATTGATGGCGTGGCGAATGGCGGCATCCACATTGGGCAACGCCTCCAGCGGTGGTTTTGGGTACACAACGCGCGTTCCCGCGGGCAAATCGGCCATCACGAGTTGATCGCCGGCGAACATCACGCGCGGCTTGCTGTGGGTGTGCAGCGTGACGACTTGGGGGTGACTCGTAGTGATCATGAAGCGTCTCGTAGTTCGAGTACGGGCCACTGGTAGGTGGCCGCAAGGGTACGGAGTTTGGTGTCCGGGTTGACCGCCACGGGGTGGCCCACCACGGAGAGCATGGGGACATCGGAGTAGCTATCGGAGTAGGCGTGGCACTGCCCCAGGTCGAGCGCACGTTGCTGCGCATACCGGCGCAGCAATGCGGCCTTCTCGGGGCCTGCCACCACAGGCGGTACGAGCTTTCCGGTTGCTTGATTGCGCTGCATCTCGAGCGTGTTGGCAATGACGTCGTGCGCGCCCACATCTCGCGCAAGCCGTTGCATCAAAAAGTCCAAGGCGCCGCTCACAAGCACGACGCGATGCCCTTCTTGCACACTGCGCTGCACCAAATCGCGTGCGCCTTTGTAGAGCGCTGGCTTAAGCACGGTCTCGTAGGCTTCGTCGGCGAGGAGGTGAAGGCGGTCGTGGCTCATGCCCGCGTAGGCCTCGAACAATCGTTCGTTGAACAGTCTACGATCGGCGCGCTCGGACAACGCGAGCAGGGGTGCCCGCGCAAGCGTCTTTGCGACGCGCGCCATGCTGCTCCAGGGCGAGCGCTGGTGGGTCAAATAGAACCAAGTTGGGTGCACCAAGTTGGTGCGCACCAAGGTGCCGTCTACGTCGAAGAAGCTAGCTTTCACGGGAGCTCCGCGGAACAACTCGTTTTGGAACAGAATGTCAAGGCGGCGCTGCGCGCTTGACCTTGAGGGGCGCGGGCGCTTACGGGCAGCAACAAGTCATGTACAAAGCTCGTCTCGCCGCCGCCCTCTCTTTGGTCTCCACACTTGCTTTGGCGCTTTGGTTCGGCGGGCTCGTCGTGCTGGGGGCGGTTGTGGCACCCATCGTCTTTCGCACGGTGCACGCGCCCACGAGTGCAGATGCGATGACGCTTGTATTCGCTCGTTTCGACAGCCTGAAGGTAGGCGCTGCATTGGCCGCGTTGGTGGCAGAAGCTGCACGCATTCGCATGGCGACATGCGTGGGGAAACTGTGCGCCATTCGGGGCGTCGCGCTGCTTCTCGCGGCGAGTCTGGCGATCACCGGGGCCACGATAGTCACGCCCGTTGTGGCCGAGCTTCACCACGGCGGGGCGGTGCGCGGTGTGGGGTCAGAGGGGCAAAAGCTCGAGCGCTATCATGCGCGTGCTGAGGGCCTGGCCAAGGCCGAAGTGTTCCTTTTGCTTGCCGTGTTCGGCGTGTGTGCCATGGGCACGTCACGCCATTCTGCAATCGAATAGGGCGACGCCTGTGCAATTCGTGCGCACTTTTTATGGAAGGGCTTGCGTGCTTCCCTGCACTTCGGTAAGTGGCTGGCCCATGCGGCACGTGTGAGGCCGGAAAGGACAGAAAACAAAATGAATCGTATTCTTCTCGGACTCAGCGGCGTAGGCGCAATGGTACTCGTCGCCGTGGGTTGTACCACGGAAACCACTATCACCGGCGGGGGCACCGTTCCTCCTGACACCAGCGTTCCACCCGTCGTGACGCCAGACACGAGCACCCCCAAGGCTGACACGAACAAGCCGCTTGCAGATTCCGGTCCAGCAATCCCCGACCCACCAGCATGCTACAATGTCCAGGGGCAGCGCGGCGACATCATCGCCGCCTTCGAGCCCGGCGCCGGCAACCAGTTCGCTTTTGGTAACCCGCTTCCCAGCAGCAGCGGCGCCTGCAGCGCGGCAGACGTGACCGCATTGAGCAATGCGCTCAGTCCACCAGCTGTTGACGGCGGCGCGCGTCCCGACGGTATCAACCTCCAGTTCGAACTCGCTGGTTTGAGTGGCGTCAGCGCCTCCTGCAAGACCTGCGCGGGCGCAGAGTACAATACCACCACGAACCCAAGCCACACCAAGTGGGGCATCTCGGGCTCCTTGTGGACCTCGATGCCTGTGGACGGCGGCGCTCCCAAGTTCGACTTCGCGGGCGGCAACCCATTGGGCGACAATGACTTCGGTTGCCGCGTGAACGCGGGTGAGATCACCTTGGCCCAGGCCCAGGCGGCTTACCAGGTTCAGGGCTGCTACGTCGTTGCTTGCGGCGGCGCCTCGGGCGGCTGTGGCGGCGCAACCCCCGCGGAGAACAACGCGCTCTTCAACGAGTGCGCAAGCTACGCGCTTGAGTTCGGCGCTTGCAAAGCCAAGTGGACGGCAGACGCTCAAGCTGTTCTCGGTGGCGGATCTACAGCGACCGTGGCTTGCACAGACACCAAAGGTGTCGTGAACACGTTTTGCGGTACACGTTCGGTGGTGACCGACGCAGGCGTCGGCCAGTGATTCGCTGAAGCCTCTCGAACGACGAGCATGCAACGCACTCCCGCACTTGGCTTTGGCCAGGTGCGGGGTGTTCGTTTTTGTGGTGAATCGGCGCAGCCACGGGATAGAGTTGAGAGCCAATCATGAATCGTATTTTCCTGGGCGTTGCTGTCGTAGCTTGTTCGATGGTTGCAACGGCAACGCTAAGTGTAGGTTGCACCAAAGTGGAGACGCTCCCTGCTACAGTTGCAAGCCTCGACGCCGGCGCGGCCGCGCCGCTGGAGGCCAGCATTCTGCCCTACGACGCAGCATTGCATCCCAAAGCGGATTCGGGGTTGGCATCTGAGGCCCGCTGCTTTCGCGCAGCGGCGGACGCCGTGCAAGCACGTGATGTCTCCGCCTTTGGCTACCACGCGCCCATGGAGGTTCGGGCAGCTTGTGCTGCGTCTGAGGTTGCAGCGGTTGCGACGGCGAGCGCCGCTTCTGCGTTCACAAGTCTGCAGTACGACGGCGCGGCCATCGCCGGGCTGCGTGCCGATTGCAGCGCGTGCCTGATGGCCGAGTACGACGTGAACGCGAATCCGCCGGGGCCCGCGGCAAAGTGGGG
>JAYWGI010000063.1:0-3260 GCA_043779025.1 Myxococcales bacterium | reverse complement strand
AGTTGGCCGATGACACGCACCAATTCGCCCAAGTCCGCATCCTCTAACGAGAAGCTAACTTTGGAGCTCGCGCCGCGCGGCTTGTATTCTACAGCTTTGTCGAACTGGGGCAGGTTGTCAGTGTCAGCCTCTTTGACTGAAGCGGCCATCGCGACGGGCGCAGAAACTGAAGGCGCACGCTTGGAACCCGGAGCCGAAGCCTCAGGAGCGGGCGAAACTCGTGGCCCTGACGACTTTGCACCACCCGCTTGAGGCACGCCGGCGAGCCGTGCGGCCGCACCGACGCCATCGAGTTTCGGGATCAGCGATACTCCAGGACGCGGAGCGGGCAAGCTTGCGGGTGCGTCTTGGGCAGAAGCCGCGGCGGCAACCGAGATGGCGCACAACGACGCCCATGCAGTGAATCGTTTCATGGCTTGCCTTGGTTCTTTTTGGATGGCCCGGTTGCACGGCCGTTGATCGCGTCAGCGTTCAGCGCGCCGTCGGTCGCGAAAACTGCAAAGAGATAGGGGAGCGCCACCGCAATGGCGACCAACGTTGTCCATGCGCCAAGCGCTATGACCGTACGGCGAACGATGAGAGACTTGAGCGAAGCGTCCATGATGTACTATTTCACCGCGTAGTCGATGACGACTGCTTGGCCGCCGCGGTTGACTTTTACCTGGATTTTCTCTGCTGTTCGTAGCCGCGCGTAGGCCTCAAGTGCCTTCTCGGGGCTGCCGATGTCGAAGCCATTGATGGAGTCCAGGCGATCGCCGTTTTGCAGACCAATGGAGCTCAAGATTTTGCCTGGCCGAATGCCAAACAGCTTCACGCCGACCACCTTGCCATCCACTGTCTCCGGCACGATGCGGGCCTCTTTCATGAGGTCAGCTTGGTTCTCCAAAATCTTATCGACCGCGCTACGCGCGACTTCGAACTCGGTGCCGCTCAACTTCTTGATACCGCCCGAGATGGCCGGGTCCAACCCGCCGGGCACGGCTGTAGCCGCAACCATAGGGACTGGCGCGGCACGACCGGGCTCTTGGGCGCCAAACATCACCACTTGGCACAAGCTCGAGCCGCCGCTAAGCCATACGCGGTCCCAGTTGATGTAATGGACCTTCTTGCCAAAGACTTCCGTGCCTCGACGCGCGATGAAGGGCTTTACATCGCCCTGCGCGAGCGCCGCCAAGGACCACGCTGGGTCAGGCGAATACACGGCGCTCACCAACCGTAAGCCATCGCACTTGGGCGCGCTCATGGGGTCGCTGTCATCGAGCACGCCCTCGCTGGGTGGGAGCTCACGGATGGGGCCGGTCACCGAATCGAAAGGATTCCGGTCGAGCACCGCTTGCCCACTGGTGGCGTGCACCGTTGCAAGTGATTCGCCCGCTTTGGGTGCCAAAGCCGATAGCGCGGCCGCCTGAGCTGGCCCCGCATTGGTCAACCCCACCGCGAGAGCGGCCGACAAGCCGCGCGCCGTGAACGCAGCTCCCACGCCCACCAATGTGGCTGTGATTACCCAAGGGTATTGCTTTAAAAAACGGTCAAATGGCATGGTGTAAAAAAGCTTGGCGAGCGCGAAGAACTACCGTCTTCATGCCCGTCGCTGCAATCAAAACCCGCAATCCGTGCCGTCTATTCCGGGCTGAGCCCACGGGCCAACTCACCGACTCGGCCGGGCGGCAGGGTCTGCGCCAGGAGAGCGTCCCACAAAGGGCAAGCGCGTGTCCACGTGCAGACGGGTCGACGTAAGCAGACGCTCAAGTCGGGTTCTGGGGTCGAAGTGCAAATCCGACCGCGCGAGTTCCGTTCCGTCCACCGTATACACGGACGCGGGAAGATGAAAGAGCGCGCCCAACCCAAGGCTCACATGCAAATCCTTCTCACCCAAAAAGCGAAGCGTGTCGCCAGACTCGCTCTTAAAGGTGAAGTCGTAGGGAACCTTTCGGTCGCGCACCGCGCGCGTGCCGACCTGGCCCGACACCATCTGACGAGGAGCAAGGCCCTCAGCGTAGAAAAAGCCGCTCAGGTGCGCGTTGCTCTCCGTCACCAAGTCGGTGACGTTGGCGACGTTCACGCAGGCCTCAAGCAGCATCGGGCGTGGATGCAAAGGATCGCTGAGCAGAAAATACGTGCCCTCGAGCACCTCGTCAAAGGTGAGACCGATCTTCATGAGTGCAGCCCCCGCGCGAGTTCGTCCACCAAACTCGGCACGTCGGCAAGCGTGAGCTCTGCATGCGTTCTGTGGGATGGCTCCTCAAGGACCACTGCGCCCAATTCACATAAGTCCAGGCAGCGCGTGCCGCACACGCGAATCTGCGCGACGAGGCCACGCGCGACCACTTCCGCCTTCAACGCGGAAACGAGCTCCTCGCCCCCGCGAGCGGCGCAGGAGCCCCGAGGTGCGTCATCTGGGCGGCGGTTTGTGCAAACAAGGAGGTAGCGTTCACGGAGCGGCATGGTCGGGGCCGTGAGACTGCCACCGCCCGCGCGCAAGGTACAGAGAAGATGCCTAATGCAGCAGACGGGCATTCGCGCTATTCCAGGGGCTATGTCGATGCTCAAGCTCAACTTCACTGTGGTGTTCCTTGGTTCTGTCGCGGCATGCGGCGGCGCGCAGTCGGAACTGCCTGCTTCGCCCCCTGCGCCAGCGATGGACGGCCCGGCGCTCGCCGTTCCTCCGGATAGCCCGACGACCACGCCCAAGCCGGTGCTCGCGGCGCCCGCTGCCATGATGCCCGCGGCAACGCTCAGCGTCGGCGAGGCTTCGGCCAACCCCAGTGCCCTTCCGACCACACGCTTCGTCGCGCCAGCTGCAGCGCAGGTCATCCCAGCCGACAAGGCCGCGGCCTTTGTACTCAAGCTGGACGTGAAGAACTGGGTCACGCAAACCGGGGCCTCGCACGTGCACATGATTTTAGACAACCGGCCGTACAAAGCCCTGTTTGATCTCAAGACGCCGGTCACGCTGGGCGAGCTTGCTGGCGGCGCTCTCGGCGAGGGGGAGCACACGCTAGTGATGTTCCCAAGCCGCATGAACCATGAGTCGGTCAAGACCAAGGGAGCGCTTTCCACAGTCAGCTTTTTTGTTGGCAAAAAGACAACACCAGCTTTTGATGCCAAGAAAGGTTCGCTGGTCTACAGCCGCCCCAAAGGCGAGTACAAGGGCGAGGCCAGCAATCATGTGCTCGTCGACTTTCAGCTCCTCAACGTAGAGCTTGGGACCGCAAAGAACTCCGTGAAGGTAACGGTTGAAGGCGGCGCGCTCACTGCTC
>JAYWGI010000062.1:0-3263 GCA_043779025.1 Myxococcales bacterium | reverse complement strand
GTGGAGCTCGCAAGCCGCATGTGCATGGAGCTCGGCGGCGCAACGCCCATCACGGCCGACATGCAACACCTCGTGAGCTACCCGCCCGGCGAGCGCACCGCACCGGAATGGGCAAACGAGTTGGTGCTGCGTGTCAGCTGTGTGGCCGAGGTGTACGCCGGCAAAACAAGCGTGGAGGCCATGAAGGCCTGCACGCATCCGCTCGCCAAGGCCGTGCACACGCGCATCCTGCAAGACGAGAGCCGGCACCTGCGTTTGGGCGAGCTCTATTTTGATTGGTGCGCCGACCAACTTTCGGACACGGAGCGCACACGTTTGGGCGGGGTGCTTGCGGAGAGTGTGCTGGGCCACGAGCGCTACTTGAAGCACCGCATCAGTCGCGTCACCGACGGCCTCACCGAAGAGGGCTACAAAGTGAGCGACATCCACGAGCTTGGTTGGTTGGAGTCTGCACGCTTTGTGCCGCTGGCAAAGCGTGTGATGCGCGACGAGGTGCTCGCGCCGCTGGCCAAGCGCGGCATTGTCGCGCACGACCCGCGCGTCGCGGCGCTCGTCGCAGGTTGAGCCGCTCCCGCTACGGCATTTGGCGAAATGCGCGGCATGCAAATGCCAAAACCTCGCTCCCCCGCCTTGCATCTGGCTCCGGCGCCACGAACGCTATGGGCAATGCATACGCGAGCCTGGTCTCTGTTGGTCGTTTCTTGTGCTTCGATTCTTGTCTGGGGTTGCGGTGCCGAAGGCGGCGTCGATGACAGCGGCGAAGAAGACGCCCTGCAGTCCGGGGATGCTGATTTGTATGGCGGCACGGCACCCGTGGAGATCGCCCTCGAGGCGCCACTACGTACGCTGTTCGCGGCGCCGGAGGCAGGCCCAGCGCTCGTGGGCAAGCTGACGCTAAAGCCTAGCGGCAAAGTGTTTGACGTAGAGGTCAACTACCGCGGCGAATCGAGCGCGATGAGCGGTACCTACGGCTGTCCGTTCAAGAAGCTCAAGGTGCGGTTCACGGGCGACAAAGCGTTGCGCGCGGGCACTCCGTTTCAAGGGCACGGCTCCTTCCGTGTGAACAATGCCTGCACCTTCGCGAATGACGACGTAGCGTACGGAGGTGGCTTGGGACGCGCGTCCGGGCAAATTGGTCCCATTCGAGAACATGCAAGCTACAGGCTTGTCAAAGCCCTGGGGGCCCCGGTTTACCAAACGCGCCTGGGACGCGTGAGCTACACAGACACGAGCGCGGCGACGACGGATGCGGGCCCCGATGCTGGCGTGCTGCAGCCCCTTGCAGCGGAGGGGCGAACATTTTCTCGCTACGCCATGTTTCTTGAATCTGGAGGCGACGCGCTGACCCGCTTGGCCAAGACTGGAGCGATCGACTCCGAAGCCGCGGGCGCAAAGAATTTGAGTTCGAGCGAAAACGAGGGCCAAGGCATCTCGAGGGCTCGCATTTCACGCTCGAACGATGTGCTTGTTGACTGGGCCCAGAACATGCTGGGAAATGCAGACTGGCGCTACGTGCATCACAACATCGACGTGTTCGGGACGCCCGGCGAGGTGGGAACCAAGCCACAAGTGGCGTTGGTGGTCGACTTAGACCTGGCATGCACGGTTGCGTCGTCCGACTATGCATCTCGCAGCGGCATTCGATGCGGAAATTTTTTCTACCGAACGAAAGCCAGCGGGCAAGCGCGGGCGACAGACATCCCCATTCTGGAAGCTATGATCGCGCGCGAGCCTGCGGTGCGCGCCGAGCTTGAGAAGATTGAGCAACAGGGTTTTGCAGCCTCCCCCGCGTACTTTGCGCGCGGCACGGCTGGTCACGCCAAGGACGAGCGCTTTGAGATCATGCACAAGACGATCGACGGCGCATTCGCAACGGCCAAGGCCAAGCTGCAAGCGCTGCGGGCCCTGCCGGTTGCGCCGGATTCGGGTGTTGCCGACGGCAGCGCGCCCGACGCCGGTGCGCGCGATGGATCCATACCGCGCGGCTGAAAGCGCGATCAGTCCACCCTTGCAGCGGGTTGAATCACAACTTGCGGCAGAGCATCGATGTGCGCCAAAAAACTGGGGGAGACAGACGCCCGATCGGTGACGTCTACACGCATCGGCAAGTCGCTCTCCTGAAACGCGTCGATGAGGCCGCCTACGACCATGAACCCGAGGGGCTCTGAGCCGAGCACGAGCAAGTCCAGGTCCGAGTGCTTGCGTGCGGTCCCACGCGCACGCGACCCAAACACCCGCACCTCGCGGCCCGGTACGAGCTCACGCAAAATCTCTAGGACCATCTCCAAATAGCGTGGAGCGAGCTCAAGCGTTCCTTGCACGCAGCGCCTCCAACAGAAACGTGACGTCACGAAGAAACGCGGGAAGCCGCTCGACCACACTCACCGCTGCGGCTTCTGCATACGTGTGCGAGGTCGTGTTTCGAAGCTTGTGGTACCCGAACCATGGCTCGACATCGTCGATGAGACCCTGCTCGGCCGCGCGACGAAACAGCTCTTTTCGAACGATGATTTCCATTCCCTCGGGCGAAACTTCGGTCTCGATCCACCGCTTCATGAACTTCCACGCGAGCTCGTAAGTGAACTCAAAACACTGGATAGCGCCCGCGCGAAAAATTCCGAAAATGGGCTCACCAAGCTGCGCCCGCAATTGCTCGTTGGCAACCTGGTCCGTCGCGAGTTGCAACGCCTCCACGGCGTTCTCCAAATTGGTCAGATCCAGACTCATGGCTCCACTGTACCACGGGCAGACTTCCCCACTACCGTCAGGAGCGCCACGGTGGGCCGCACGCCCAAGCGCACGGGCGGCCCCGTGGTGCCCATGCCTGGGTGCACGTAGAGCGTAGCGGAGCCGATGCGATACACGCCGTAGGAGTAGCGGTAGGCCAGGCGTCCCACGTTCGCCAAGCGCGCAGCAAACGGGATCGCGACTTGCCCGGCGTGCGTGTGGCCGCACAGGATCACATCGGCGCCTTGGTTCGCGCAAGCCTCCGCAAGGCCCGGATCGTGCACGAGGCAGAGCACGGTCTCTTTGCCCGGCCTTGCATCCTCAAAAGCTCGTGGCACGTCCGCGTTGCGCGTCCACGTGTCGTCCACGCCAACAATGCGCAGGCCGGTATCGAGCTCGATGGATGCATTGCGCAGGACACGCACGCCTTGGTCACGTAGCAGCTGGAAGAGCGGCTCACCGGCCCCGAAGTAGTCGTGGTTGCCGGGGATAAAGTAGACGCCCATCGGCGCCCTGAGCGCGCCCATGCTCTCGAG
>JAYWGI010000061.1:0-3272 GCA_043779025.1 Myxococcales bacterium | reverse complement strand
TCATTTTCTCGTTGTTTTCGCCCAAGATCATGCCCTGATGCACCAGCTTATGAAAGGGCTCGCTGTGCTTCACAACGCCGATGTCAAACATCACTTTGTGCCAAAAGCGCGCGTACAAGAGATGCAACACGGCGTGCTCGCTTCCGCCCACGTACAAGTCTACCGGCATCCAATCGTCATACGCCTGGCGCGAGAAGATCTCGTCGGTGTTGTGCGGGTCGATAAACCGCAAGTAGTACCAGCACGAGCCTGCCCACTGTGGCATCGTATTGGTCTCGCGCGCGAACCACTGGCCGTCCCTCTGAAAGAAGCGCCAGTCTCTGGCGCGGGCAAGCGGACCGCGCGGGTCGTCTCCGGGCTTGAAGTCCTCGAGTTCGGGCAAACGCAGCGGCAGCTCGCTGTAAGCTACAGCGATCGGCCGATCATGCAAAATGATGTACTCTGCACCATCTACGCGCGGGTCCCCTGCACACTGCACTGGGAAGTAAACTGGGATGGGCTCGCCCCAATAGCGCTGACGCGAAAACACCCAATCGCGGAGCCTGTACGTGGTGCGCGCCTTGCCCACGCCCTTGGCCACGAGCTCGGCCACCACATAGGCGCGCACTTCTGGGCTAGGCGTACCGTCCTTGATGCCATACTGCGAGAGGCCAACGGCCACGCCGTCGTCCGTGAGCGCTTTTTCGGTGCAGTCCACAGCGACTCCCTTTGCATTCCCGACCACCTGCACGACCGGCAAGCGGTAGGTTTTGGCAAAGGCGTGGTCGCGTTCGTCGTGCGCTGGCACGGCCATCACGGCGCCAGTACCGTAGGAGCCAAGCACGTAGTCGCCGACCCAGACGGGCACCCGCGCGCCAGTGAGTGGATTCACGGCGAAGGCGCCTGTGGCCACACCACTCTTGGATTTGGATGCGTCGCTGCGATCGCGGTCGCTACGGTTCTTTGCGCTCTCTACATAGCTGCGCACTGCACCCATGCACTCCGCTGTTGCGAGCGTAAGCGCGAGTGGATGCTCGGGCGCCACAACCACGTAGGTCACACCATGCAGCGTGTCGGGGCGCGTCGTGAAGACGTGAATGCTTGCGCCCGCATGTCCTTCCACGGCGAACTGAATTTCCGCGCCGACGCTGCGGCCAATCCAATGACGCTGCTTTTCTCGCGTCTCTGGCCAGTCCAGGCCGTCGAGGTCTGCGTCTAAGCGATCTGCATACTGTGTGATGCCGAGCACCCATTGGCGCAGCGGCGTGCGCACAACTGGGAAACCTCCACGCTCACTCTTGCCGTCGATCACTTCTTCATTGGCAAGCACGGTGCCGAGCTCCGCGCACCAGTTCACGGCCACTTCGTCCTGCTTGGCGAGGCCGCGCTCGAAGAGCTTTAAGAAGATCCACTGCGTCCACCGTACATACTCGGGGTCGGTGGTATCGACCTCACGGCTCCAGTCGTAACTAAATCCAAGCGCCTTGAGCTGCGCGCGAAACGTATCGATGTTCTTTGCAGTGGTAACAGCCGGGCGCGTGCCGGTTTGGATGGCGTACTGCTCGGCAGGCAAGCCAAACGCGTCCCACCCCATGGGGTGCAACACATCGTAGCCCTTCATGCGCTTGTAGCGCGCCTGGATATCTGTGGCCGTGTAGCCTTCCGGGTGCCCCACATGAAGGCCCGAACCTGACGGGTACGGAAACATATCCAAGATGTATGCCTTGGGTTTTCCCTGCGTACGAGTCGCTTTGAACGTTTGGTGCACATCCCAGTACGCCTGCCACTTGGGTTCGATCTCGGACGGTGTGTAGCGCTCCAACATGGCCTCAGTCGCTACCACGGGACTGGCCTATGAAGCCCGCGATTTTCTCGTCAGGCGGGCGATGCGATGCGCGCTTTGGCAAACGGTTTCGGCCACTCCCTCGCGCGCGACCTCGAGCGCGCGCGCGATGTCTTTTCGATGATGTTCGTAGAGCTTGGCTAGCTCCAAACGCAGGCGCGGATCCGACTCCTCCGCATGCGCTCTTTCGAAGTCGCAAAGGGCCGCGTCACGCTGATGCCGGGCTTTGGCAATCTCGGCGCGCGCTCGCAACGTGTGCGCATTTGCTTGTGTTGCGACCGCGCGATCCGCAAGAAGCGCCGCCTCATCGCCAAAGCCACGCTTTTGCATCACACGCGCGACGCCCGACAGATCGCTCGCAGACAAGCGCGTTTCCGTCAACGGCTCGCCGTAGAGCGCGAGAAGCGCCACCATGCTGAGCACGTCTTGCTCATTGTGATCGGCCACCGCGCGCAGCCCCTCCGCGTCTCCGCTGCGCACATAATGGTTGTACACGGCAGATACCTCGGACGACGGGATGTCCCCTTCCCTCACCAGTCCCAACACCTCGCGCTCAAGCTGTTGCAAGCGCACACCGCGCCGCACGCCATCACCGCGCTTGTGCACACGACGCGCGACGCTCAGCAAATCCATGTGCGGCAGGTCTGGCAATGGCGGCAGCCCCGTCATCACATAGCGCGTGCGAAGCAGCGGCATGTCGAAGGCTTTGCCATTAAAGCTCACGTAGCTGGAGGCCTCTGAGGCCAGCTTCGCCAATCTCAGCAACGCCGTGCGCTCTTGGCCGTAATCAGGCACAAAAAGCAGCTCGGTCACGAATCGCAGCCCGTGCCAGTACCCGCAGCCGATCAAGAACGCAACCGTGCCAGCCCCTCGTGACAAGCCCGTGGTCTCGGTGTCTATGTAGAGTGCACGCGAAAAATCAACACCAGCAAACTGCTCATCCATGGCCAGCATCGCAAGCAAGCCCGCATCGGGGGCCCGCGCACAATGGGCCTCGAAGTGGCCGACGCGCGGCAGAAGACCGTGGTCCCGCCCGCGTGAAAAAAGTGGACCCTCGGCCGTGTGACTCTCATCAAATGGCACGTCCTGCGGGGCGATTTGCGCACGCGGCATGGCCATCCGGGTGGACGCCAACACGGAGCTCTGGATGGCCGCTATGTGCCCACGGAGCCGCGCCAGGGTTTGCGCAACGTTGGCGTCGTCGCCCGCCAATCGGGTGGGTCCGTCAGGCATCGCCGTTGTGACAAGTGTGGGAGGAACGCCATCTGCGCCGGCTTGTACTGACGCCCACTTCGACATGCGTGAGGCGGATCTGGACATTGTGTGCTGAAGGTTGCCAGTGCGGATGTTCGAGCACAAGCACATCCGTCGGTAAAACGCCTACGCTCGGCACGGTGCACTTGAGTTCTCACGCGGTCTTGTCACTTGGCGCCAACTCGTGATTGCATCT
>JAYWGI010000060.1:0-9313 GCA_043779025.1 Myxococcales bacterium | reverse complement strand
AATTCGCTGGCAAGGTGACACAAATCGGCAGCACCATCGATGCCCAGACACGCGTGGCGCGCGCCCGCATTGAGCTTGCCAACACCGACTTGGCGCTGCGCCCGGGCATGTTTGCGAACGTGCATGCGTCTGGCCTCACCCCTGGCAATGTAGAGATCCCCATCACGGCTGTGCTTGCCCGTCGTGATCGCTACTTTGTGTTCTTAAAGACCCCGCAGGGAACCTACGTGCGACGCGAGATTGAGCGCGGCGATCAGCGCGGCGCGCGTGTAGGCGTGCTCTCGGGTCTTGCGGCTGGTGATTTGGTGGTGACCGAAGGCGCGATCCTGCTCGATGCCGAAGCCAACGAGGCCCTGTGATTCAGCGTATTATTGAGTTCGCGCTACGTCAGCGCATGGTCGTGATGGTTTCCGCGGTGTTGCTTGTCTTGTTGGGTGTTAATGCCTTTAACAACCTGCCGATCGAGGCCTATCCAGATGTGGCGGACACATGGGTGCAAGTCATCACGCAATGGCCTGGCCACGCAGCGGAGGAAACTGAACGTCAAGTCACGATCCCCACTGAGCGGGTGATGAACGCCGTGCCTAAGCAGACCGCGATCCGCTCCACTTCTATCGCTGGCCTTTCCGTGGTGACGCTCATCTTTGAGGACGGGACGGACAGCTACTTCGCGCGGCAACAAGTTGTTGAGAAACTTGGCCTCGTGAATTTGCCCGACGGGGCCTCACCCGTGCTGGGGCCAATGGCCAGCCCGGTAGGGGAAATCATGCGTTATCGCCTGGTGAACTGCGCCCAAACGAAAGCGGTCGAGTGCACGGACGCCGATAACAAGGTCGCGCCAAAGCCGCTTAGCGACATGAAAGATCTGGAAGAGTTTGTCGTTGAGCGGGAGCTCTTGGCAACGGCGGGGGTAGCAGACGTCGTGAGCTTTGGTGGCACTGTGAAACAATACCAGGTGCTTGTAAATCCCACGCAACTGGCAGCGCGTGGCCTCGCGCTGGAAGACTTGCAAAAAGCGTTGTCGGACGCCAACGGAAACGCGGGCGGTGGGATAGTTGTGCATGGGCCTGACGCGCTTAACGTGCGCGCCCTCGGACTGCTGAAGCCCAGTCAAATTGGCGATGTGGCCGTTGCAGTTCGCGACGGAACTCCTGTTCGCGTGCGCGACGTCGCAACGGTCCAAATTGGCTACCAACCACGCTTAGGTCGGGTTTCTGTCAATGCCGATGCGGATGTTGTGTCTGCAACTATTTTGCTGCGAAAAGGCGAGCAGGCGCAGACCGTGCTCGACGGGGTGCACGAACGAATTCGCGACATCAACGCGAATGTCTTGCCGCATGGCGTCAAGTTGAGCGCGTATCAGGACCGCACCGAGCTGATGCATCTCACGACGCACACAGTCACTGAGAACCTGCTGGTGGGCATTGGCCTCGTCACGCTCATACTCTTCGTCTTCCTGGGAAATGCCCGCGCAGCGTTCATCGTGGGCATCACCATTCCAATGTCGCTTCTCGTTGCATTTGTTTTCATGGACTTTGCGAAAATTCCAGCAAATCTCCTGTCAATTGGCGCGGTTGATTTCGGCATGATTGTCGATGGTTCGATCGTCATGATCGAGAACATTTTTCGTATTGTGACCGAGAAACAATCGAAACAAGAACGTTACTCGTTGAGTGAAGTGGTTCGGAACGCCGCTCGTGAAGTCGGCACCCCGATCGTTTTCGCCATCTTGATCATCGTGACGGCCTACCTTCCGATTTTTACCCTGCAGCGGGTTGAGGGCAAGCTGTTTAGGCCAATGGCCTGGACCGTTGCGTTTGCGTTAGCGGGCGCGCTTGTGTTGGCCATTACAGTCGTGCCGGTGCTGGCGACCTTTCTTTTTCGCGGCAAGCTCACTGAGTTTCATAACCCTCTCCTTGAGGTTGTCCGTAAGAACTACTTGCCGTCACTTGCAAGAGCCGTTCACAAGCCGAAAAAGGCAATCATGATTGCTGCTGTGATCGTTGGGGCGGATATCGTGATGGCGCGCTTTGTTGGTACTGAGTTTTTGCCCCACCTCGACGAGGGTTCGATTTGGATGCGAATGTCGATGCCTGCAAGCATCTCGCTCAAGGAGGCGGAAAGCTTGGTGGACGGCGTCCACGTAGAAGGTCGCAACCAAACCGGTGTTCGAGAGATACTCGCTCGCTACCCGGAGATCTCGAGTCTTGCGGTGAACATTGGACGACCGGATGATGGAACAGACCCAACGGGGTTCTATAATGCGGAATTCCTTATCAATCTGAAGGACCGGTCAGAATGGCGCTCCGAGTTTCATGGCAAGAAAGACGCCCTGATTGATTCGATAAACGACGCCGTGGACGTCGTACCTGGGGTTTCTTTGGGCTTCTCTCAGCCGATCTCAGACAACGTCGAAGAGGCAATTACGGGAGTAAAGGGGCAGCTCGCCGTGAAGATCGTAGGAAACGACCTGAACGCTCTCGATGATGTGGCCGACCAAATCCGTCGCGCGATTGCCCCCATTCATGGCGTCGTCGACTTAGGTGTTTTCCGCGAACTCGGTCAATCCAATCTCCACGTCGAAGTGAATCGCGAGCGTGCCGATCGCTACGGCCTTTCAGTGGCAGAAATCGAGAACGTTGTTGAGGGTGGAATCGGAGGAAAGCCCGTAACCAGTATCGTAGAAGGCGAACTCCGGCACGACGTGGCCGTACGCTACGAGGCCGCCTCGCGCGATAGCGTAGATGCCGTCCGAGCCCTCCTGATCCCGCTGCCGGAGGGACGCACTGTGCCTCTTGGTCAAGTGGCGGATGTATCGATTGTGGCCGGAGCTTCCCGAATCTTTCGTGAGGGAAATCGTCGGTACATTGCGATTAAATTTGGAGTACGTGACCGCGATTTGGGCTCAACCGTGGATGAGGCCCAGGCGGCCGTTGCGAAGGCAGTCAAGGTCCCCGCGGGTTATCACGTGACGTGGGGCGGGGAGTTTGAAAGCGCGCGTAGGGCTGGAAAAAGATTGGGCCTCGTGATTCCAGGAACTATCGTCCTTATCTTCGTGTTGCTCTTCGCGATGTTCCGCCGGCCGAGGGAAGCCTTGGTTATTCTGGGCAATGTGCTCATCACGGCGCCCGTGGGTGGCATTGCGGCCCTACTCGTGACGGGCACGAACTTCTCGGTGAGCAGCGGTGTGGGCTTCCTTGCTTTGTTCGGCGTGTCGGTGCAAACGGGGGTGATATTGGTCGCTTACATCAACGAGCTCCGGGCGGAGGGGCTTCCCATCGATGACGCAATTCGAAAGGCGGCTGATATGAGATTGCGCCCCATTATGATGACTGCGCTGGTGGCGACGTTGGGTCTACTCCCCGCAGCTGTCAGTTCGGGCATTGGTTCGGATTCTCAAAAGCCACTGGCCATCGTGGTCGTCGGTGGGCTCATGTCGTCGTTGGCGTTGTCTCTCTACTTGTTGCCGATGCTTTATCGGCTTTTTGCAAGTGAGGATGTTTCGGGATTCAAGCCGGAAGCCTCTTTGTCATCGGAGTTGCAACAGTGAACGCGCGTAGACGATGGGCGTATGTGGTTGGGGCGCTCAGCTTCCTTGCGCGCCCTGGTGTAGGGGCGGCTGCCTTGCCGGCGCCGGCGCCGTCGCCCTCCGCGGACTCAGGCTCCTTGACGGAGAGCGACGTGTTCAAGATGTGGCTCTCTCAGAGCCGCGAGGTGGCATCGTGGCGAAGCGCGGTGGGCGCGGCGCGTTTCGACGTGGTTGCGGCGCGCGTGTTGCCGAACCCAACGATTTCGCTTGCTGGCAGCTACGTGTTGAACGGAGCCCCGCCCGACGGTGTCTACAACTGGGGGCCTCAGGTCAGTATGCCGCTTCCGATCTTGGGGCAAGTTGCGGGTAGGCGTGACGCCGCGATGGCCGCCTTGCGCCTTGCCGAGGTCAATGTTGCGGTCAGCATTTGGCAGCGTGCGTTTGAGATTCAAGACGCAATGCGCGATCGCGCATTTGCGGATGCCAAGGTGCTGACGATTTCCAAAAACTTGGATGAGCTTGCACGCATTGAGGAGGTCGTGAACAAGCGCGTACAGAGCGGCGCGAACT
Organism: Myxococcales bacterium; assembly: GCA_043779025.1. GTDB lineage: Bacteria > Myxococcota_A > Polyangia > Polyangiales > Polyangiaceae > JAAFHJ01. The sequence goes on along the minus strand of JAYWGI010000060.1, from coordinate 5,214 downwards.
CGAGCTACGACGTGCTGCGGGTGGGGATTACTTCAGGCACGCTGCGCGCGTCACTTGCAGGGGCGTTGGTTGATCGCGATCGCGCGGACGTTCGTCTGGTTGCTCTGGTGAACGCGGCCAACGTGGTCTCGTTGCCCGTGACCCGCGCGAGCTTGGCGCATTTTCACGGGCCCGAAAGCGAAGCTGCACTGCAAAGCGCGGCCCATGAGCGGCGCCCCGATCTGGAGCTCGCGCGTCGCGGCATCGTGGCGGCTGAGCGTACCGCCACGCGCTACCGCTACGAAGCGGTGCCGGTACCCACGTTGTTTCTGGGAGCCTACTTTACCCGTGAACAGCAAAGCACCAGCGTGCAGGGAGGGCTGTCTTTTCCCTTGCCGATCTTCGATCGAAATCAAGGCCAAGTCGGTCGGGCCGTCGCCGAGGCCGAGGGGCAACGAACGCTTGCAGCCGGGCTTGAAGACAAGATTCGCGCCGAGGTGCACGGCTCGTGGCAAGCGCGCGCAGACTCGAAGCGTGCGCTCGACGAGTTTCGCGTAGGCACGCTTGCGACCGTCAGCATACTCATCGAGCGCGCAGAAGTAAGCTACCGCGCAGGAGGTAGCTTTCTGATCATGGATTTGCTCGACGCACACCGCGCAGGCTGGGACGCGCGTACGCAAGAGCTCGAGCTCGAGCACTCCTTCGTGGACGCTGAGTGCGACTTGGAGCACGCAGCGGCGCTTGTAGGCATCGTGCCTCAGTCGTACAACCGCGCTCCCTAGAGCGGTTTCCACTCACCGTGGCCAAACAAGCCGAGCCAGCGCGGTAAGGCCGGGCGCGTGCGTAGCCCGAACGCGATCCAAGCAAATACCGCCAGCGCGGCGCCACATACCCACCATGCGGCGGAGAACACGGCGGCCACGTAGGCCCACAGCGCCAACGCTAGCGTGTACGCGCCCACGTGCTCGGCGCTGTCTGCAGGCAACCCTATGCGCGCGCAGGCCCGCGTGAAAGGTAAAACGACGAGCAAAAATGCACACAATGCCGCCGCACTTGCCCACTCGTGCCAAGCCGCGGATCGTCCAAACAAGCCCAGAGCTACAAAGGCGCATGCCAGCATCGTGCGCGCTCGTTCCGAAAGCGGGCGGGGCTCGCTGTGCTCCGGGGGCTCGGCATGTTCCTCGCGCGCGACGACGATGTTGCCGTCGGCGAACGGCGTCGCGCGCAGTTCGGAAGCGGCGACCACCAAGGGCGTAGCGGTGTCCGTCTCGTGGCCGCCGCCTCCGACGGGCTGAACGCGCGCCGGATGGGGCGTGGGCGCGAGCCCCGGGAGCTTGAGCTTGTTGGCGCAGTGCTCGCTGCAGAAGTAGGCAAAGTTGAGATTTACCACGCGCGTGACGAGGTCTTCTCGTCGGGTAATGCTTGTGCCGCAATGGGCGCAGGGCAGGGCACGCCTCATGGCGCTTCCGCGATGAGGAGCCGCGCTCATCGCCGGCTCAACGTGGTACGCAACACGGTGAGGGCTTCATCCACCTCCTGCTCGGTGACATTGAGCGGCGGGGTGAACCGTAGAGCGTCCGCTCCGCTCGCGGTGCAGAGCAGACCCTGCTCGGCGAGCGTCACCACCAACTCGCGGGGGACGACATCCTTTCGGAGCACCAAACCTTGCAAAAGGCCAATGCCGCGAGATTTGATGCAGAGTGCAGGCATGTCCACGCAAAGCATTTCAAGCCCCCAACGAAGCTTCGTTCCCATGGCGAAGGCATGAGGTGCCAGAGCCTCTGCGGCGATGGTGTCGACCACGGCGAGGGCCACCGCGCACGCCAACGCGTTGCCGCCAAACGTTGTGCCGTGGGTCCCAGGAGGAAGGGCTTCGGCGAACGCCGACCGGGTCAGCATGGCTCCAATCGGGAAGCCGCCCCCCAATCCTTTTGCGAGCGAGATTGCATCGGGGGCGATGTTCGCGTTTTGATAACCAAACCAAGCGCCTGTACGGCCCATCCCCGTCTGCACCTCATCGACCAACAAAAGCGCGCCACCTTGTGTGCACAGGTCACGTAGCGCTTGGAGAAATCCGGGCGCCGCGGGAAGGACTCCGCCTTCGCCCTGAATCGGTTCGACAATGACGGCGGCGACGTCGGGGCCCATCTCACGCCGCACGGCATCGAGGTCCCCAAAGGGAACGTGCGTGATGCCTGCAAGCTGCCCAAAGCCCTCACGGTACTTGGGCGTGCCGGTCATTGAGAGGGCGCCCATGGTGCGGCCGTGAAAGGCGTTGTCGAATGCGATGATGCGCGTGCGCTCAGGCTGGCCCGCGCGGTAGAAGTGTCCACGGGCGAGCTTGAACATCGCCTCATTGGCTTCGGCGCCGCTGTTGCAAAAAAGTGCACGATTGAAGCCCGAGATCGCGCAAAGCTTGTCTGCAAGCGCAAGGTTTGGCGCGTTGAAGTAGTAGTTGGAGACATGCCACAACTTGCTCGCCTGCTCGGTCAGAGCTTTGATCATCGCTGGGTGTGCGTGGCCTAACGCGGTGACTGCGATGCCGGCCGTAAAGTCGAGGTAGCTCTTGCCCGCGGTGTCGAACAAGCGAGCGCCCACGCCGCGCTCGAACGTGATCGGCAGTTGCTTGTAGTTTGCATAGAGGTGAGCGGTGGGCGATGCGTTCAATGTGCGACCAAGCTTAGCGTAGACGACCACCGGGTGCGACAATGTGATGCACGATCAGAATCGTGCGGGTGCATGCAAACAGCGAAGAGCGTAGGTACAACTGCAAGCACTAGCACGCACTGGCGGTTCGCTTACCGCACTCCACCGCTGCGCGCCGACAGCACCCACTCTGCCACCTCGGCGAAACCGGCCCCCATGGCGCCCTGCGTGATGTAGCGCGGCGCTTGGGGGCCTTCGTGCAGGCGCGGCGTCAGATTCGCGACACCCACGGAGTGTCTGTAGAACGCAAATGCTTCGGCGTCGTTTCCACTGTCGCCCACGAACACCAACGTCTCGCGGGCGTCCGCGGGTGAGATGCCAAAGTAGGCGCTTAAAAAGTAGGCGCTACCTCGGGCTTTGTCCGTGTCTTGGAAGCGGGCATGCAAGTGCACGGTCGAGCGCACAGTGAACGCGCCGGCGTCGCGCGCAAGCTGCGTGAGTTGCGCGATGTCTTCTTCTCTTGGCCGCTGGTGCTCGCCCACGTCCCAAGAGATATCGGTACGACGTAGCTTGTTGTCCTCGGACAGCTGAATACCTGGCACAGCCAACGCGGCAGCTCGCTCGAGCATGCGCATCTTCGTTTCATTCAACGCCTGTGTCGCCGCGTCGGTGCCAAAATCGATACGGCGCATTTTGCTCGCGGCGTTGCGTCGCACGAGCGCGCCTCCATTCTCGAGCACGCAGCCGGCTACAGGCCAGATGCTTGCGGCGAACTCTCCGAGGCCATGCACGGGCCTTCCCGTGACGGCAAGTACCATGAGCCCGGCCTCGGCCAAGTCGCACAGCGCGTTGTACGCTTCGCGGCTGACGCGTCCGTGCGTAAGGAACGTGTCGTCCAAGTCGAAAAGCACGCCGCGTACAGTGGACGGCGGGGTCGCGAGGTGGAGGGCGCGCGGAGCCATGGCTGGTTAGCGCGGTGTGATTTTCGCCACGAGCGCCTTGAGATACAAGCCTTCGGGGAAGGCCGCGGGCACGGGGTGGTCCGCACCTTGCGTGTGACGCTCGAGCACCACGGCATCTGTGTTGGCCCGAATGGCACCGTGGGCCAGGGCGCGGGTGAGATCTCCCATGCCGATGGCGCTTGAGCAGGAGGAGAACACGAGGATGCCGCCGGGCTTCGTGGCCCGAACGCCGAGGTCCGCCAAGTGCGTGTAGTGTGCAAGCGCTGCCTCTTTGCCGCCCTTGTTGCTCGCCAGGCGCGGTGGGTCCACGAGCACCACATCGAAGGCGCCGTGTGCCGCCTTAAGTGCCTCCTTGGCATCTTCGCGTACGAACTCCATGGGGCCAGCCAAGCCGTTCATTTGGGCGCATGCAGCACCAACCTCGAGTGCCACGGCGTTGGTATCCACGCTGCGCACGCGGGTGGCGCCGCCGCGCGCCGCGGACATTCCGAAAGACCCGACAAAGGAGTAGCTGTCCAGAACGCTCTTCCCCCTGCTGAGCTCAGCGACGCGCGCGCGAAGGGCTCGTTGGTCAAAGTAGTAGCCGGTCTTCTGGCCTATCTCGAGTGGCAGCTCGTAGCGGAGTCCGTTCTCCGCAAATCGGAGCATGTCGGGCGGCGTACCGGCCAGCAATCCCCCGCCTACCGAGAAGCCTTCGAGCTCCCCGGCGCGTGCAGGTGTGCGGTCGAAGATGGCTGTGGGCTTGAGCTCCGCCACGAGCGCGGCGCAGACAAGCTGCGCCCTGGCGGCCATGCCGGCGGTGAGCAGTTGCAAGGCGCAAACATCGCCGAACACGTCCACAATCAGGCCGGGGATGCCGTCTCCTTCGGCGTGCACGAGCCGGTAGCCGGTAGTCTCGCCGGCGCCCAATCCCGAGCCTAGGCCCAGCGTTTTCCTTAGCGAAATCGCTGTTGCGATGCGCGAGCGGAAAAAAGCGGCGTCCAAGTGCTCGTCCTTCTTGCGGCTCAAAATGCGCACCGGGATGGCGCTACTTGGGGAGTAGAATCCTCGCCCCAAGAACTGCCCCTTTGGATCGACCACGTCTATCTCGTCGCCTTTTAGGGCGCCGCCTTCGATGCGTTCCAGCGCTTGGGCATAGACCCAAGGGTGTCCTGTCCACACAGGGCGTACATGACCAGGTTTGAGGCGTGCGGAGGGGGGCATGGTGGCGTTCCTACCAGGATTGCGCGTAGGCTGTAGCCACGATTCGAGCACGCTCGGGCGCAAGCCTGCGATGAAAGGCGCCGTCGCCTCCGTCTAAAGGTATACAACCCAAGGCCAAGGCCAAGGAGAAGACGCGGATGAGAACCTTGTATGCTGCATATACCGTGGTGCTAAGCTCGCTGTTATTGGCCGCCCCTGCGTTGGCGCAAGTCCCGGCGCCCGTACAGCCGTCGTCATGCCCTCCCGGTAGCCTGACGTGTGCGCCCGCACCAGGCCCTCTCCCGGGGCCCCCGCAGCCGGGCCCCATGCCTCCCGCGCCTCCGAGCGACGCGCCGTCGTTGCCACGCGCGATGCCGCAGCGCCCCCTGCCTCAGAGCGAGCAGTACTACGCGCCGCGCCCGGCCATCGTGCACAGCCAGCCCGG
>JAYWGI010000059.1:0-9406 GCA_043779025.1 Myxococcales bacterium | reverse complement strand
TCATGCCCGAAGCACCTATCGGAAACACAGGCCTAAAGCTCTGCACATAACTGCTGCTGGTCTCGGGGGCCACGCCCATGCCGAGACGAAGCGCCACGTGCGGATCGGGTACGAGCTCCACGTTCACGCTGCCCGCAACGGCCGAACCGCCGAGCTCAACGTAGCCATCGACTCCCGCCAGCGCGGGTGTGCTTGCCGTAAGAATTGCCGCTGGAATGGCGCTCAGGAGAAGATGAGAAATGCGTGTGATATACATGTTTTTGATCCTGGTGATTTCGATTAGAACTGACGGTTCTCCCTCAGCAACGATCTCATCGTGCGCGGGGGAGAAAAGAGGTTGGCGGGGTTGTTTTTAGTCGTTCGCCACGCGTTCGCGCGCCTTCGCACGCCGCGGCATCAACAGTGCGACACCAAGTACACAATGAGCAGAATGGGGATGGGGACACCGAGCAACCAAGCGAGGCCGTACTTCATAGACTGCGCTATGCAAGCTCGCGGCCAACTCTGAAATGCGCGCGCTCATCCGCGAATCTTGGAGAAAGGCGCGATCCCGTCCATCGCGTCTTGTTGGGAACGGTAAAAGTGCGAGGCCGTGTATCTCGCAACCCTGCCTCGGTGTGGCCTTTTGGCATGCTGCTGCGTTCGGGTGCCAGCGTTGTAAGCGCCCTTTCACGGTGTTTCGGTATGGCGCGCTGATTGCATGCGGGCGACCAAGTCATGCAGAAATCAATGTTGATTGTGCAAAGTACACCCTTCATGAAACCCCACCGTGCAGCCTGTAACCTCGCTTTTTTGCGCACTGTCAGCCGAGGTTGGTTGCCCCACTGCGCATTCGCAAAGGATCGCGGTGAAGCATGTACGTTGCTGCGTAAAGCGAGCCGATGAAACTGCCTTCACAAGGGCCAGTTACAGCGCGAAAACCGACTCCAATGCGCGTGTCCAAGATCGATCTGACACCGCAGACTTTCGTGCGTGCGGTCGTCACCGTCGCGTCTGTTTGGCTCCTCGTACAACTATGGCCTGTTCTGCTGGTCATGTGCGCGGGCCTCATGTTGGTTGGCAGCTTGAACCCATTTGTCGCGCAACTGGAGCGACGAGGAATGGGGCGCAAAGTGGCAATTGCGTTGGTATTCGTTTTCTTGTTCTTGGGTGGCGCGGCAACCGCCGCGTTGCTTGTGCCGAGTCTTGTGGCTCAAGCAGGAACGATGGTCGATTCCTTGGCGCAACCTCAAGAGCGCCTTGCGGGCTTGCTCGACGGGTGGCGCTTTGGTTCTCCGCTCGCACGTTCAATACGGGAGACGAAGGTCAACGATGTCTTAGCCGGAGCGATGAGATCAGGGTTCGACTACGGCCCGAAAGTGTTTGTCGCCGCAGCATACGCAGTCACCGCGTTCTTCTTTGCGCTGTACGTGATGCTCGACCGCGATCGCCTGCGCGGGGGCGCGTTTGCGCTTCTGCCGCGTGGACATCATGTCAGGGTCTCGCGCATTCTTATTAACCTAGGAAACATTGTTGGCGGATACCTTCGGGGGCAACTTCTCACGTCGCTCATGATGGCCTTGTTTACGCTTGTGGTTCTTACGATCGCCGGTGTTCCTCACGCCCTGCCGCTTGCGTTGTTCGCTGGCATCGTGGACGTCCTTCCGTATGTGGGAGGTATCCTTGTCTGTGGTCCGGCTTGGTTGGCGGCGCTTTCCCGCGGCTCCAGCGTGGCACTGGTCGTGCTCGGTGCTCTTGTTGTGTATCAGGAGTTTGAAAGCCGATTTTTGGTTCCTAAAATCTACGGCAAGATCCTTCGCCTACCGTCCGCCGTGGTCGTGATTGCACTGCTGGTAGGCAGCACGCTGCTCGGGATCGTCGGCGCTCTGCTCGCGCTACCCTTCGCCGCGGGGCTGCGCATGATCGTCGAGGAACTGCGGCTCGAACTGCCTGGTGAGTCCAACCTCGACGATGAGGTAAGGGCGCGCGACGAAGCCGAAGAGCGCGAATTTGAAAGGCGCGCCGACGGCGCTCCCGCCATCGAGGCTGCAGCTATCGCGTCGTCCATTGCTGAGGCAAGACTCGAGTACGATTCTGCGCATCCCCCCGAAGGCGAATAGGAATCTCCGCGACCGTCTTACGCAGTGTGGCTTTTCGCTCGGAAAATTGCTTCAAATTGCGTCCCCGAAGCCGAAGACGATTGCACGGCGATCGATCCGCTGTGGGCTTTGACGATGGTGTCGCCAAAGTGCCTCGGTGTGGCGGGGAGGCGCCCTCGCACGTGCTGCCTCGCAAGCCGCACTGGCCCATAACGGAGGCGAAGTCACAGAAAATGCGGCCTAAGTAGGGTTGGCACGACTTTTGCTCGGAGGCCGTCGGAGCGCAATAAACCGCCTCTGAAAGTGTCAACCAATCCGCCCACGTCGCGCTCCTCCAATTGGACCGACTCCCATCCACTCAGAAATCAGAAGGCCCTAAATGAAACTCTCCCTACTCGCCGTTCTCTTATCAACGGCTGCTTGTGCCGCGACGCAAAAGGCCGCGCCCGAACACGCGACGTCTGCAAACGCGTCAACCGCCACGAGCCAGCAGTCGATGGGCCCTGAGCCATCGCCGCGCGAGAACGCGGGTTCGGTAACGATGGATGCTCAGCCGGACCCAATGCCGCGCGCAGACCTACGTGTGGCCCCACAAGCGCAAGCGCGCGAGACTCCTCCACGCGCCGCAGCCGCGCCTCAAAAGACTGCAGCGACCACGGCGCCCGCCCCTGGTGCTGTTCCGCCGCGCGCTGATTCAGCGCCGTCCACGGCCGTTCCGGCACCCAGCGGCCCCACTGTGCTGAATCGCGCGGGCGGCGCCGACGGAACCGATCAGGCCGACAACACCCGAGTCAATCAAAGGGATCGCGCTGCAACCGTCACGCCGATGGATCAGGGAAACAGCAAGGAGGAGCTAAAAATCACGGCCACGATTCGGCAGGGGTTGATGAAGAACAAGGCCCTCTCCTTTACCGCGAAGAACGTCAAAGTCGTCACCGTTGGCACGCGTGTCACCTTGCGCGGACCCGTTGTCAAAGAGGAAGAGCGTGCGGCTATCGAATCCGTCGCGCGAAGCGCGCCCGGCGTCCGCGAAGTGGACAACCAACTCGAAGTAAAAAACTAGGCCTCGGGCCGAAATACGAAACAACCCAAAGGAGATGAAAAACATATGAAAACGTCTGTAATGTGCATCGTTCGCAACGAAACTTCAGCCCACGCGATCGTCGAAAAGCTCAAGCTCGCTCATTTCTCAAACAACGATATCTCCGTTCTTTTTCCGAACATGCAGGGGTCACGCGATTTCGCGCATGAGCACAGTACGAAAGCGCCAGAGGGCGCAGTGGCTGGGGTAGGTGCTGGCGGATTGCTTGGCGGTGCGTTGGGCCTGATGGCAGGCGTGGGCGCACTTGCAATACCCGGCGTTGGGCCCTTTATTGCCGCAGGGCCGCTGCTCGCGGCCTTGAGTGGTGCAGCAGCGGGTGCAGCCGTTGGCGGCGTCGCGGGCGCGCTCGTGGGTATGGGTATCCCCGAAATCGAAGCAAAGCGTTACGAAGGCAAAATCAAGGGCGGCAACATCCTGATCTCTGTTCATGCTGAGTCGTCGGAACAGGTCGCGCGCGTTGAGGAGGTGTACAAGGCCCTCGGAGCCGACGACATCTGTTCGACCGCGGAGGCTTCGGTAGACGGCACGAGCCCGGACGGACGCACGCGCCAACCCTCCTACGTCGACGTTTGATCGAGCGATAACGTGAGCGCGCTGTTGTTTAAAGCAACAGCGCGCTCAGGTTTTTTGTTGCTTGAAGCTGCCGGGCTTCGAACTGCAAGCTCCCAGGAACCCCCTTACAACTTGCGCGCTGCCCTTACGAAAGCCAACTCGCCCGACGCCTTTGCTGCCGCCTCGCCACCCGCTGGGCCGCGTTCGGTCGGTCGAGTGACAAACGAGGGCTGTGACCACTAAGCTGCCCACCCACGTTCGCCCACATGCTTCTGGATGCATGCGTATTGCATCTAATCTCAAAACGCAGTGATCAAAACCTCACGGTCTTTGGCGCCGTTTGCGGGGCCGATCACGCCGCGCTTCTCCATCATCTCGACGATGCGCGCGGCGCGGTTGTAGCCTAGCCCTAGCTTGCGCTGTAGCCACGACGTGGAGCAGCGCCGGGTCTCGGCCACCACACGCACGGCATCGTCGTACACCGCGTCCTTCTCGTCCTCTTCGTCTGCCGCTCCGCCTTCTTCGTCGCGTGGCTTAAGAATGTTCTCATCGTACACGGGCTCACCCTGGGCGCGCAGGTGATCACAGATGAGCTGCACTTCGTCTTCGCTCACCCACGGGCATTGGACGCGTCGCGTGTCGTTGGTGCCGTTGAGCTTGATGAGCATGTCCCCGCGGCCCAGCAGATGTTCCGCTCCCTGCTCGTCGAGAATCGTGCGGCTGTCGACTTTTTGCGCCACGCGAAATGCGATTCGGGTAGGGAAATTGGCTTTGATCATGCCGGTAATCACATCGACGCTGGGGCGCTGCGTGGCCAAAATCACATGCATACCGGCCGCGCGCGCCTTCTGCGCCAAACGTGCGACGCTGGTCTCTACGTCCTTTCCGTTCTGCATCATGAGGTCCGCAAACTCGTCGACCACAATCACGATGTACGGCAAGCGTTCGGGCAATGGCGCTTCGCCCTCGCCCGTACCGGCTTCGGCAAGCACCATGTCTGGCAAGTTGTTGTGGTCGGTGCCCATGACCATCTTGGGGTTTGGGTTCTTGAGCTCGCCGCGCGCGACCCTCTCGGCCCAATTGTTGTAGGTGCCGAGGTTCTTGGTGCCTGCATCCGCAAACATTTGGTAGCGGCGCTCCATCTCATCGACAGCCCACTTGAGTGCGTTGGCGGCCTGCTTCATGTCGGTCACGACGGGCAGAAGCAAGTGCGGGATCTTGTCGAAGGGCGCGAGCTCAACCACCTTGGGGTCGATCATCAGCATGCGCAAATCCTCGGGCGTGCGGCGATACAAGAGCGAGGTGAGCATTACGTTGAGCCCCACGCTCTTGCCCGCGCCCGTCGCACCCGCAACGATGACGTGCGGCATGCTGGCCAAGTCCGCGTATACAGGGTTGCCCACAATGTCGCGCCCGAGCACGCAGGGAAGCGGAACATCCATGGCTTGAAAGCGTGCATCTTCCACCAAATCGCGCAGACCCACAGGCGCGCGTCGTTCGTTGGGGAGCTCGAATCCAATGCGGTTTTTGCCTGGTATTGGTGCCAAAATGCGCACCTTGCGCGCGAGTGCCAACGCCAAGTCGTCGGCCAAGCTCGCTACTTTTGAGACCTTCGTGCCTGCCGCCGGCGAGACCTCGTACGTCGTCACTGTAGGGCCGGGAAGGATCTCCTCTACCTTGCCGCTCACGCCGTAGTCGGCCAGTGTCTTGATCAGCAGCTCGGCATTCTTGAGCAGTTGCTCCTTGTCCACATTGGCCATGGGCTCGGTGGTGACGCGCTCTAAGAAATCAATCGAGGGAAGCTGAAACTCGTCTTTGGTGGGCTTGCGATGGGCGCTACGCTTTACAGTTGCAGGCCGCTCTTTGGCCGCATGGGCCGAGGTGTCGACGATGGTAGGTGCACTTGCCGCGGGGACGGCTTCGGTCAGCTCGATGGCTGCAGCTTTCGGCGCCACGGCGAGCTCGGGCACGGCGATCAAAATAGATGCAGCTTGCACAGATGCCTGTTTCGATGGGATCGGAATTGCAGACTCCGAGTGCGTCAGAGCGGCGGGAGGCATGGAGAGCGCCATCGCGAAGGCTAGGCCCTCGTCGGGGTCGGCGGCGAGCCGTGGCCGCGTCGCCGGGGCAACGTCGACCTCGGCGTTCATCGGGGTGCTGTAGACCTGCGCGATGGTGGGCGTGGGCGTCATCTGGATACGTGGTTGTGCGGCGGCTTCGCGCTCGGCTCGGGCTTTGGCTTCGAGCGCGCGCGCGGTACGCCACGCCGCGGCCACGCGCGCCGCACCCTCCGCGCTTTTGCGCGCGGAAGTGGAGCCCAGCCAGCCCAGTTGTTCGAGCAATGCGATGAAGGAGAAGCGCGCGCGCGCAATGAGCACCAAGCATGCGGCCGAGAGCGTCATCAAAATGGCGCCGGGCGTAGAGAACGCGCCGCGCAGCAATTCACCTAGCAATTCGCCCACGGCGCCGGATGCTTCGCGATCGCCAAAGGCGTGGGCCGCCGGGGCGCACAATCGCACGAACGCGGCTAGCAGCGCGCACAGCACGATGTCTCCTGCGGCCCGCACCGGGGTCAGCGCGTTTTTGCCGCGCCGAGCAAATGGAATGCCGAGCAGCACCAGGTCGAGCGGAAGCGCCCACGCCAGCACGCCAACCGAACCGACCGCCACACCGGCAAGCGCGTCGCCCACGGGCCCTGCCCAATTGGCGCGCGTGCTGACGAACTCGGTGGCCGAGGTGCCGCGCACCACGTTGTAAGAGCAAAGGGCCATGGTCCAAACCACAGCAAGCCCCCAAAGCGCGAGCGCCAACACCTCTCGCCCACGCGTGTAGCCATGCCCCTGAGGCCCCAGAACCCGGGCGGCGCGGGGTGCCGCCCCCGTTTGCAACCATTCTGGCTCCTTGGCCAATGCATAAGGTGATGTGCGTTGAGGGGAGGCAGGCGTACGCATCAAGGGCGCAAAGTGACGAAATTGCTGGCCTGAGGCCAAGTTTCGGGTGGGCGCGCAAGTGCCGGCAGCGACGGGACCTTTGTACCCGACCGTGGCCACGTAAAAATGGTGATGCCAGGCCTTGCTGTTTTGTTGAGATCGCGGTCGCGCTACGGGTAGCATTCCGGGCATGGCAAATGGCATTGGGCTGCGCGTGCGAACCCTGTTCGTGATCGCAACGGTAGGCACTTCTCTTCTTGGCGGTTGCGCAGTGAGCACCGGCGATGTGACGCGCTGGGAAAGCACGGAACATGGTCCAGACAAGCTCGAGGCCGTCTTCTCGAACAAAAAGTACGATGTTGAGTTGCGCAAGGCGGCGGCTCTTTCGCTGATCCGTATGGCGCCGCGAGCGGGCGTGCGTATTGGGACCAAGATCTTGTTCGAGCGTCACAAGGACGAGGAGAACAAGGACATCGAGTCTTCGTTCGCAAAGCTCGAAGCCGGCGATCGCGCCAAGCTCGTGGCCTCGTTAGCCCCTGATTTGATTGCGAAAATGGCCGGATCGGCACCGGTGCCCAGCGCCGATGGCAAGGTCGCGGCCGATGCAACCATCCCGTACAAGGACGCCGCGTTTGCGCTGCTGTCTTCGGAGAAGCCCAAGCTCATCTCCGATCCCGCAATTGAGAAAGCGCTCACCGAGGCCGTGATCAAGTGGAACCAGACCAACTTCGAAGCGCGCATCGACAACGCCGCACAAGCGTTTGGTGTAGAGCAGATGCTGCAGTTCTTTAAAGCGCCAGCGGTGAAGAACATCCCCGTTCTGATGACTCCAACGGCCTACCGTTTGGACCGCATGGCCAAGCTGGTGGCCGACTTGGGTGATGACGACACCAAGTCGCGGGCCTCTACAGCGCTGGTGGCCGTTGCACGCAAAGTCGACACCGTCGAATGGTTTGACAATACACGCAAAGACACCCAGGCCTCGAACCTCAAGTCGGGCTACAACAAAGTCACCAAAGAGCAGCTCGAAAAGCAGGTCCAGGGCCAGCAAGATCGCAAGTTCTCGGAGGACATCATGCCTTCGATGAAGCGCATTGGGGGCCGCGCTGTGGTTCAGTATTTGCTCGAGGTTGCGGGCGACCCCAAGCGTAGCGACGAGCGACGCAAGCTCGCCTTCGCCGCGCTCGAGGGGCGCGTCGACAAGGCTCAAGCCGACGACACCGCCAAGCTGTTTGCTGTGGGCGCCGACGAAAAGACGTCAGACGAGGTGCGCACAATGGCGTTTGCGCGCATCGGCGAGCTGCCGAAAGAGGCGACCAAGGACAAACTCTTCGCGCTCTTTACAGCCAAGTCCTGGAAGACCCGCTACCTCGCGGCCGGCATCGTCCTCAAGAGTTCTGCGCCAAAGGATTTGCCTGAGTTCCTCGCCAAGCTGCCAGGTGGCTCCAAGCCGGTTTCCGCGCTGACAGAGGGCCTGACCTACGGCGCAATTATTCGTCAAATGACAGACATTGCGGGTACGCGTCGCGAGATGGACGCGGCTCTCAAGAGCAAGTCGCTGGGCGCCAAGATGACGGCACTCGGTTACTTTCAGAACGGCCCGAAGAGCGACGCTGCGGCCGTAGCGTTGTTAAAAGCCGACAAGGCCGCGGTGCCAACATGCACGGATGCCGAAGAGTGTGGATGGACCTGTGCATTTCAGGCGGCTCCCGGCAAAGAACCCGAAATGCGTGCGGTAAAGACAGTGGGCGATGTGGCCACCGTTTGCATTGAGCCTACGCTGCACTGAAATGGACTTCGCAGGTCGTCCGAGAGACACTGAGGCAAAGCGTTTTGTAGAGCCCAGTGACGTGATGTGAGGAGAGAACGCGAATGACCGGAGATCCGAACAAGAAAACTGCGCGCACGTTTCAGTGTCGAGATGTTCTATGGGACAGCTTCGACGCGATGGCGCGCGACTTGGATTGCAGCGTGGATTACCTCATCAACGAGGCCATGAAGCAGTACGGAAAGCAGCGAAATCTCTCGTCAACCATGTCTGGTGGCACGAGCAACAACACGCCGGAGCCCGGGGCGGCGCCTAGTGCGATGCGTGGTGGCCAGCCCTCGATGCCGCGGCTCGGCGCGCCTACAGGTCTCGCGTTGCAGAGGCCCGTCGTCGGGATCCAAACAGGGTCCAGTCCTCAGCTCCCGACTCCAGCTGCAGCCGCGCCTGCCGTGCCCCCAACCTTTGGCGGCACGGCACTGCGTGTTCCCGGGCTGGCTGCGACAGGTGTGCTCCCACGTGTGCCTTCGGTCCCTCAGGTTCCCGGGCAAGCTGCGGGCCGGCCGCCGCCTGTAATGCCGCGTGTCCCGACCATGACGGGCGCAGCCTTCACGCCCCCAAATCTGCCCGGCGCCGCGCCTGCCGCAATGCCCGCTGTTCCGCCGCCCCCCGCGCAAGGTGGGGTGCCCTCTCAAACGCTCGCAGGCGGCGGAGGAGGAGTGGCGCTAGGCACGCTCTCGGTGTTGTTTAATGGTGAGCGGTATCCGGTCAACACAGAGCGCTTCATTATCGGCCGCGGCAAGCAGGTCAGTGACCTTACCGTCAAAGACCCCAACGTCTCTAGGCAGCACGCCATGATCGAATACCAGTCGGGCGCCTATTACATCGTGGACATGGGCTCAACCAACGGCGTCGAGTTTCAAGGCCAGCGCGTCACGCGCAAGCAGCTCCTAGAGGGAGATGTCTGCAAGATCTGTGA
>JAYWGI010000058.1:0-9416 GCA_043779025.1 Myxococcales bacterium | reverse complement strand
CGCATGTACCTTGAAACGCTTCGTCAGCTCTGAAACGGTTGCGTCCTCGCGGAGCGCTGCAAGCGCCACTTTGGCCTTGAAATCTGCGCTGTGGTTTTTACGTGTATTACTCATCAATGACGCTCCTCGTTGGTTGGGGAGACCGGCATTTTTGTATCTTAGCTACCCGTCGTTTGCTGTCCGAAAAACGGGGTCCACTTTAGACCGCAGTGAGTGCTGCGTTTATCGACCAACGATGTTACACGGTGCAACAATGACGACCCGGTATCTCACGACGTTACTTTTGCTAGGTGCCTTGTCGGCATCCTGCGGCCGAAACAAGAGAGAGCTGTCCATCGAGGCAGAGCTAAAAGTGCGAGCGCTTCGGCCAGATTCAACGTGTACGCTGAGCGGCAGCTTCCTCGCGCCACGACGTGAACCGCAAACGATTGATGGGGGCGCAAGCGGGTGGCAGTCGTATGTGAAGGATATTGGGGTCGGCGACGTTGTCGCTCTTCGAGCTGAAGTGTTGGGTACCAACACCTCAGGTTGCGATGTTAGCTGTGCACTGCGTCAGGTCGGCGGCTATAGGAATTCGATGACGGCCTCAAGCAATGGCTCGCCGGAAGAACTGGCGGAAAGAGGCCACTATATCGGCTCCAGAATCATCGCGTGCTTATTGATCGCACGCGATTCTGACGAGCGGTTTCCGTGAAAGGCGAACGCCTCTCACCGCGGTGGGTAGGGCCCTCAGTGGTTGAGCTGTCTGACACGCTGGCCCACTGATTCTCAAGCGCGAAGCGAAGCCCCAGCATGCACCAAAGGCGCGAGCTGGCGTTAGCAAGCGGCAAAGCCGCGAGCCCACAAACCCCAGATCCGAAAACATCCAACGAGGCGCCGCGAGACAAGGGCGCAGGTGGCCGCCGCGTATGGCTTGATACGCAAGGCTGCCCGCAACCGCAGTATCGCGGATGCATCGTTGGATGTTTGGTGCCGGAGAAGGGAGTCGAACCCCTGACCTAGCGCGTATGAAACGCCCGCTCTAACCATCTGAGCTACTCCGGCATTGGAGTGCGTGCGGCTTTAGTGCACGTTCACAGGCCGATCAAGAAAGAACTGTCAGCGAATGACCAACGATGGAGTGGATGCGAGAACGCTCGAATCAGACAGGGGCTATTTTCGCGTGTATATTTGCTCGACGACGACGCCTGATACATTCACGTAAAGTCGAATCTCGGTGGAGGTCGTCGAAAAAGGCGCCCGCTCAGTTTGCAATCTGCGAGCAGGAAACGCGCAAGTCTCGGTGATGCGCATCGTTGTGCCCACCACCACGGCATCCCCGGTCTTGCGTCGGTCGCCGCGATCGTCACTTTCGAGCACATCGACGCTTTCGCCGCGCTTCTCAAGCGTCGAGCGCAATTTGTAGGAGATCTCTGAGGCGCTGCCATACGCATTGATGGCCGATAAGGCATAGAGGCCATCCGCGGCTGTCCCGCCTGTAGGAGGAGGAGCTGCACCCGATTGCAATTTGAGCGCTACTGTTTCTCCAGCGTGCTCGAGCATATTGCACATCATACCTGCGTCGACCTGGGTGCTATTCGCATCAAGAGCAGGCGCCGCGTCTTGGACAATCGATGCATCTTCCACATAATCAACAGATGCGTCCGCCGCAGTGGCGAGAACGCTCGCTGGAGTTCCAGAGGGGCCAGTCGAACAAGCGAAAAAGAACACTGCACAAGCCAATGAGACAACCAACAAATGAGCTGACCTAAAGTGAACATGAAAATGAGAACTCATGTCGTTGGACACTAGCACCTGTGTGCGCGCTTTGCATGTGGCCCACGCGTACCGTCGCGTTCTTACGGGAGAGAAGCCTCGCCCTTAGGCTCAATGAAAATCCCGGCTTGCCGACGGGAAGCCGCCCCTGGTGAGCGGCTCTAGCCTCTCAACTACCAAGTGCAAGATTCCCTCCTGGCTCTGCAGGCGCCCGTGAGCCGCCACCAGCGACTTGTGCATCGAGACGTGGCGCAAGCGCTCGAACACGCGTGCATAGAGCACCAAGTTCACAAAACCGTGTTCGTCCTCAAGCGTCATAAACACTACGCCACTGGCCGTCGCGGGGCGCTGACGTACCAACACCAAGCCCCCCACGCTCACCTCAGCGCCATGCGGCACGCGCTTGAGATCTGCCGAGGACGAGAACCATGCAGGCAAGCGATCTCGCAGCGCCAACATGGGATGATCGCTCACAGACAGCCCCGTGCTGGCGTAATCGAGCACCAGCTGGCGAAAGCGATGCATGCTTGGAAGCACAACCTCGCTTGCGTCCATGCTGAGGCCCTCGAACAAGGTTCCGCGCTCCGGTTGCGGACTGCGGGCTCTCCAAATGGCCACACGTCGCTCGGGCGCCAGCGACTGCAAAGCTCCCGCACGCGCAAGTACGTCTAGCTCCTTGCGGTTGAGGTTGGCGCGAGCTGCCATATCCTCAATGCTTGAGAACTTGCATTCTGCACGCGCAACCAGAATGCGATCCGCGGTAGCCTTGCCAAGACCTCGCACCACGCGCAGGCCCACGCGTATGGCGCGCTGGCCAAGGTGGTCGCGCTCGAAGGTGCAATCCCAATCGCTCACCCCAATGCAAGCGGATCGCACCTCGACTCCATGGTGCTGCGCGTCACGCAGCAACGTCGACACGGAGTAAAACCCCATGGGCTGACTGTTCACCAACGCGGCTGCGAACTCGGCTGGATAATGTGCTTTGATCCACCCACTTGCATACACAAGGCGGGCAAAGCTTGCGGCATGACTCTCAGGGAACCCGTACTCAGCAAATCCGTGTATTTGCTTGTAGAGTTGCTCTGCGAACTCAGCACTGATGCCTCTTTCTGCAAAGCCTGCAGCCAGCTTGTCACGATGTCTCTTTAGGTTTCCAGTGCGCTTCCACGCTGCCATGTCACGCCGCAATTGGTCGGCCTCAGAACCCGTGTATCCCGCACCGATTATCGCCAACTGCATGACCTGCTCCTGAAAGATGGGCACGCCAAAGGTACGCCCCAACACCGGCTCCAGAATCGGATGAGGCAGCGTGATGGGCTCCTTGCCCGCACGTCTGGCCAAATACGGGTGCACCGCCCCGCCCTGAATCGGACCTGGCCTCACAAGCGCAACTTGCACAACCAAATCGTAAAAGCACCGAGGTCGCAGGCGCGGCAACATGGACATTTGTGCGCGGCTCTCGACCTGAAATACGCCCACCGTATCGGCACGTTCAAACGCATCGAATACAGCAGCATCATCGTTCGGGATCAGGGCAAGCTGATCGATTGCGGTGGCTGCTGAACCTGCCTCAGCGTCATCGCGCGTGCGGATGTAAGAGAGGCCCCGGCGCAAGGCCGAGAGCATGCCCAACGCGAGCACATCGACTTTGAAAAAACCAAGCGCATCCAAGTCGTCCTTGTCCCAAGGGATCACGGTGCGTCCCGTCATGGCCGCAGGCTCGATGGGGGCAATGCGTGTGAGCGGCTCAGCGGAAAGCACAAAACCACCAACGTGAATGGACAGGTGACGCGGGTATCCCTGAATGGCTTTGGCCGAGGCCAGAACTTGCATCACTTTCAGATCGTTTGCAGAGAGGCCCTCACTCTCCAAGCGCTTCGGGTCTACTTCTCGAAGTGCGCCCCAGGCGCCCGCGCTGCGCACAAGTGCATCTACTTTGGCAGGCTCAAAGCCAAACACTTTGGCCACTTCGCGCAGTGCAGACTTGCCGCGGTAGCAGATCAGGTTACTAACCATGGCCGCGCGGTCCCGGCCATAGCGCTCATAGATGGCTTGGATCACTTCCTCACGCCTGTCGTGCTCAAAGTCCACGTCGATATCGGGAGGTTCACTGCGCTCGGCAGACAAGAAGCGTTCAAACAGCAGATTGGAGGTGGCCGGATCGACCGAGGTAATTCCCAAGCAAAAACACACGGCGCTGTTGGCCGCACTGCCGCGACCTTGGCAAAGGATGTCTTTGGCGCGCGCGATTTCCACAATTTCGCGCACACACAAAAAATAAGGTGCAAGCTGCAACTTCTCAATTAAGGCAATCTCGCGTGCCACTTGCTCACGCACTGAGAATGGCACGGCATCGCCATAACGCGTACGCATCCCAAGCTCGCTGAGGCGCGCCAACCGCGCGTCGCTTCCCTCACCCGAAACGGTAAGGTCGTCGCCCGTATCGAAGGGGAACAAGTAACGCAGCTCGCTCATGGCAAAGGTGCACGCGCGTGCAATCTGCACACTCCTGTCGCACCAGGCAGGCATGTCTGCAAAGAGCGCGCGCATGTCCGAGGCCGACTTAAGATGCGCCTCGGCGTTGGGCGCAAGGGCGCGGCCGGCGCGTTCCAAGGTCTGGCCCTCGCGGATGCAATGCAGCACGTCGAACACGGGCTTGAAGCTGCGCTCTGGGTACCGCACCCCGTTGGTGGCGCATACTGCCACTCCAAACTCCGCGCTCAACTGCTGAGCGCTGTGTGTGCGGGCGGCATCGTGACCGTCTTTGTGGCGCACCACGCTCAGGCTCAGGCGCTCACCGAACGCGGCGCGCAGCATTTGCAGTTGCGCGCTCGTAGGGGCAGGTGAAGACGGGACCATGGCCCAAAGCCCCGCCGCGCGCGCGCAGACAAAGGCCAAGTCTACAGACGCACGCGCGTTGCGTGGACGCGCCTCTGAAGCGTCCGCGCGAGGCGCAGCCACGCGTCTGTCTTTGTGAGCCTCTGTGAGCAGCTCGCATAGATGCGTGTACCCCTCATGGTTTTGCACATGCAAGGTGAGGGCCCCGAACGCCACTTGCACGCTGAGCTCGCAGCCTACAATCAAGCGGAGGCCCTCGCGCTTGGCGCTCATGTCGGCACGCACCATGCCATAGAGGCCATCGACGTCACACACCGCCACGGCGCCATAGCCCAGCGATTTGGCTCGCAGAACCAACTCGTCGGGCGTCCCGGCCCCGCGCAAAAACGAGAACTGGGTGCGCGCACTGAGTTCGACGTAGCCGCTCAATCGAACCAGCCCCTCAGCCACATGAGGCCCGTGTGAGGGCAGCGCTCCACCCAAGCCTCGGCCTGCCTGTTCGTGCACCATGCCGACGAAAAATCCCGCGTATGCACCGGGCTTTGCCACCAATGCACGGCCTCCAATCGCTCGACGGGCCGCCCCGGGATACTTCGCAAGGCGTGCACCTCGTCCTCACGTAACGCCCTGGCCTCTAGGAGCTGACGCGTAGGTACCAAAGCCCCAGAGAGGCACGCGCCTACGGGTGCATCTTGCATGCGTATTGCATCGGAGAGCAGCTCAGCTCGTTCAGCTTGGCCCCCCACACGCACCAAACAAGAACGCTGCTCTGGGAGCCACGCATCGCGGACCGAGAGCACCCCCACACGCTCTGCGCCCAGCTCGGCTTCGAGCTCGGCCACCAGCTGCGGCAACACAAGATCGGCTTTGGACTCAGACACGAACAGATGCATCGCGCGCGTGGGGCGCAGCACCAGAGGCTGCGCTCGAAGGCTCATACGGAGCACGGGGCCTGGCAATGTCTGATACTGCAATTTTGCTCGTACAATACCGAGAACGTCTCCTGCACGATGAAGCGGTGTCACCAGCGCAAAGTCCAAGATCAGAGAACGTGCGCCGTCTGCAAGGGCCGCATCAAAGTGCACTCTACACCGAAGACCAGAGGCCGCCATGGCGCGTGCATCAAGCGCATCCGCCAGTTTGTCGGACAGCTGCTTGGCTGCAAACACCAGTGGCTCAAGGCTCGCCACAGCGTCGTCAAACACCATGCTCACCTCCGGAAAAGCGGGAGGCTCATAGGCGCTGAGCGGGCTCGTGTCTTCGCCCTGCATGAGCGCAAGGACGCGCGCCGCGTGCTTCCCCAAACGCGGCCCCAACGCGGCGCGCGGGATCTGTGCGAGTTCGGCGACGCGCGCGCAGCCCACCCCCGCAAGCCACGCGCGCAGTTCTTCGTCCAAGAAAAGCGCGCGCGTAGAGAGCGGCGCCAAGGCCTGCATGCTAGCCTCTGCGCCCGGCGGGATGACACGAACAGGCGTGAGCCAGCCCTCACGGCTGTACCGCCCTACCCCTTCGGCCATCATGGGGCCATCCGCCACCACCACGCGGAAGTCCAAGCCAGCATCACCGCTTGCACCGCCTAGATGTTCGCAGATGCGCGCAGCCAATGTGCGCTCACCAGAGGCGTCTTCCGCGCTTGCATGCAGGTGCGCGCAACCTGAAATGTCGAGCCACACCGTAGGCCTCTCCGCGCACAAGGAGACGCGCGCACCAAAGCTTAGTAGCGACTCCGCCACAGGCTCCAAACGGAGTTGACGCCCATCACGAGAGTCAGGGAACACGAGGGCCAACACGCGCCGCCGGGCACGCGCTCTAGGTGCAGAGTCCATAAGGCCTTTGAGCCCATGACAGCAATCCTGTGCGTGCGCCATGCATGGCTTTCTCCTTGGCAATTTGCACACAAATCGCGCCAGGTTCGCGGCGTAGCTCCACGCGCATCACCGCGGGCAAAGGCGTACGACGGCGTATTCCTGCATGCGTAAGCAAGAGCACGGTGAGGCCTGCATCTTCGGCGTACATGGCAAGCTTGCGCGCCGTGTTTTCGAGCGCGGTGTGGGCGCCTGGGCCTACGTGCTCCGAAGCAACCTCGGCGTCGACCACCACGGTCTCAAAAGCCGCAGCGCGTACAAGCCGCAGTGCTGTGCGAAGCACCTGATCGTAACGAGGCTGCACCACAAGCAAGCGCGCGAGCGATACCCCCGCAAGTGCCACACCAGGCGCGTACAGACTTCGGCCAGGGTCTACCCACGCGCACCACGCTTGAGGCGAAGCCCGGTGCGCGGCGCGCACGCACGCCAGGGCCACACTGCTGCCTCCCCCCAGGCCGCCATACGCTTGCAGCTCAACCAAGCCTTTGGGCAAGCCTTGGCCCCCAAGCAAGGCATCGAGCTCTGGCCAGCCCACAAGCGGGCCATGTTTGGGGCGCGCAAGTAGGGTGGAAGCATCCAGCAACCGGAGCTTGTGCTCCAGATGCTGCAGCGCCAAGGGAAGCGACTGAGGAAGAGCCAAGCGCGTGTCCTTAGAGTCGCGCGCTAGAGCCAGAGATCTTGGCGCTGCGCTTGGAGCGCGCTGCGGTTGCGTGCAGTTGCCCTCCTACTGCGAGCAGGCGTGCCACCACAGAAGGCTGCACAATGCATGCACGGCCATTGGCACGTTCTGCTCGCGGCGTGGGTTCCGTGGCCGCGCCATGCAGCGCCAGAGCCATGCCCAGAGCCACGAGCGAAGGCCCTGCAGCGCGCGAAGCCAAGCCCGAACCAATGCCTGAGCCGCCGCCCGCTGGCCGCCCACAAACACTTTGCACGCGCTTGTTCGACATGACGGTCCCTGCCCCACCGCGCCCGCGCAAACAGGCACGATGCAGTTCGGCCGTACGCTCACACCGAAGTGCATGCACGCGTGAACCAGGCACACGCGACAAGCCTGCACACAGGCTCAGCCACGGCGCCATGGCGCAGCGTGAGGCCTTGAGGGAGCCATTGTGCGCAGGGTTTTGGGCGCACAGGCCGGTGTTGTGGCAACGTGGTTGAGTAGGAATGTTGGCGTGCTTTTGCATACACTGAACATACGATCAGTAGCCCATCTCAAGCAAGCTGGCCGCGGCGATTTTTTTGGTTTTGAGCATTTTCGCTGCTGAAAATCGGCTCCAAGTCTGCGCAGCATGACCCTCATGCAAACACACGCTTTCGCAACGCACGGCCCCGACCAAGCCTTGGTCCCTTTTGCGCTCGAGCGCCGCGAGGTAGGCCCCGACGACGTGCTTATCGAGGTCGTCTACTCAGGCATTTGCCACTCCGACATCCACCAAGCCCGCGGCGAATGGGGCAACTCCAAGTTTCCCATGGTGCCGGGCCACGAAATCATCGGGCGCGTCACGCAGGTGGGCGCGAACGTCACCAAGATCAAGGCGGGCCAAATGGCCGGCGTGGGCTGCATGATCGACTCCTGCCGCGCCTGCAGGCCCTGCACAGACCACCACGAGCAGTTCTGTGAGAAGGGCTCAGCCTACACCTACAACAGCACCGAGATGGATCGCGCGACCCCGACCCAAGGCGGATACTCGCGCCACGTGGTGGTGCGCGAACGCTTCGTGCTCGTGGTGCCCGAAAGCTTGGACCCCGCAGGCGCGGCGCCGCTGCTCTGCGCGGGCATCACCACCTACTCGCCGCTCAAGCACTGGAACTGCAAGCCCGGCGACAAGGTCGCCGTGGTGGGCCTGGGCGGCCTCGGACATATGGCCGTGAAGATCGCCGCAGCGATGGGCGCCGAAGTGACCATGGTCAGCACCTCGCTCAGCAAGCAGGCCGATGCTGCACGCTTGGGCGCTAAGCACTTTGCGCTCAGCACCGATGCCGTCGCATTCAAAGCGCTCGCGGGCTCGTTCGACCTCATCATCGACACCATCTCGGTGCCACACGACTACGCGAGCTACCTCGCCCTGCTTCGCCCTTTTGGCACCATGGTGCTGGTCGGCGTGCCGCCCAAGCCCGTGGAGTTCCCAGCCTTTGCGCTCATCGGCGGCAACAAGCGCCTGGCCGGCTCCAGCATCGGAGGCACGGCCGAGACGCAAGAGATGCTCGACTTCTGCGCCAAGCACAACATTGTTTCCGACGTGGAAATCATCAAGGCAAACGAGATAAATACGGCCTACGAACGCATGCTCAAGAACGACGTGCGCTACCGCTTTGTGATCGACGCCGCCACGTTTGTGGCGTGAGTGAGTTTAGCCCCTCCCGTACCAAGCCACCACGCCGGGGTGTGCAGCCACGGCATCGTGCACCCGCTTGAGCTTGGGGTAGCTCGCAAAAATGTCGGTCGGAATGTGATCGATAATGCCGCCCACAATCCACTTGTAAACTACATAAATCTTGATGTCTGCAACCTGCAGGTTCGCGCCGCCGAGGAACGGCCCCTCGCCAATCTGCTTTTCGGCAAAGCCAGCCCACGCCGGCAAGTAGCCCGCCACCAAGGCCTCGCGCGCAGCCTTCTTTTGAGCTTCATCGCTCATACGCATGCTGGGCGTGATATGCGCACGCGCGTCCTCGACATGGGCCATCATGGCCTCGTGGCGGGCAGCTTCAAAATCGTCCTTCGGGTGCAAGCCATGGCGACGGCCCACATGCACCAAGATGGCGTTCGACTGCGCCAGAGGTGCCTTGCCCGGGATCTCAAACACAGGCAGCGATCCGAACGGCGTGGTTGGCTTCATGGCGGGCCAGTCGGCGCGCACAATGCGGTTGTCTTCGAAATCCACACCGGCGATGTGCAGCGCGAGCCGGCACTCTTCGCCGCGGCTGGCGGCCATATCAAAGTAGGTGAGCTTGGGCTTG
>JAYWGI010000057.1:0-3297 GCA_043779025.1 Myxococcales bacterium | reverse complement strand
GAGGCGGCTCTTTGGGAAAAAGATCGGCGCAACCTGCAAGCGAGAAACTCGCGAGCAGCAGCGTGAAAACGGATGGGATAGAGGGGGTCATGAGCGGTGGCGAACGCACCATGGCGTACGTGCCCTCAAAGTGTACGGCACCACGCGACGCTCTGCAAAAAAGCGCGTGGCCAAACGGATAGCCCCTAGCTGCACTCCGAGAAATTGCGAGGCGGCGCGCTCGCCAACACCTCACCACGAAACAGCGCGACCTCCGGGGAGGATGCAAACACGGCGCGCAGGAGCACAGGCGCGGGCACCGAGGTGCGACGCTCTTCGGGGAGGGTCTGCGGCACGAGCGAGATCGTGCCGGCCGGCGCAGAGGGCTGCGCATCGGTCGTGACTGAAGCCCGGCGAAAAGCCTGCATGGACGGCGCGGCCGAACCTCGCGGAGCCACCATGGGCGCGCGATCAGCGCCTGCAACGCCGGCCGTGCGCGCGCGCGACCGAACCTTTTGAAGCAAGTCTTGAAGCACGGCCACGCGCTGCTCGGGGTTCAAGAGGGCGTCCCCGCCACCACGCGCATGAGGGCCGAGAACGATTGCCCCCCACTGAGGGCTGCGCGTGCGCGGGCGATGAGTGCCTCGCTGCCCACCAGCACACGCAAAGCGCCCGCGGCATCGTCCACCACGCACGCACTCACGGCGCGGCCGGTGGCTGCGTGAAACAAGCCCTCCACCATCGCAGACACCAACGCTTGCTCTTTGAGCGGGCAATTCTCTACCACGACGACCAGGGTTTTCCCCCACGTCTCGGTGGCAAGCACGCCAAGCCCCGCGAGCGCGATGCGCCCTGCAAGCGCATCGGTGAGGTCTTGCAGCGCGGCCACGCTCGCCTGCGCTACGCCGCCCAAGCCTTCGGCCACTTGCGCGCCGGCCGACGCCCCCAGCGCGCGACCAAGCGCACGCGCGGCCTCGTCATCCAAGAACTCGGTGAGTCGGCTCAGCGCCGCCGCGGGCACCAAGACCGCGCGCTCCGCGCCGGCGGGGCGCACGACGCCTTGGTTGAGATCAAACACGACACCATGGGTGGGATCAAACATGCGTCAACTCCTTGCCGTGACAGACACCGCGGGAGGATACTGCCCGCCGCGTGAAACAGGCAACCCTTGTACCCTTGATGTGTGTGTTCCTTGCCGCCGAGGCTGCAAAGGCCGGGACCTGGTGCACCCTGCGCGGCGATGTTTGCGTGACAGGGGAGCCCTCGGACAACCTCGCGCAAGTGGCCGAAGCGCTGTCGGAGGCCCGCACGCGCGTGCGCATCCACTGGCACCTCACGCCTCAAACGGGCCTGCGCCAGGGCGCGCCGCTGCAAGTTCAGATCAATGGATCTTCGAGAGCCGCCTCCTTTGTCACGACCGCACGCGACGGTCTAAGCGCATTCGATCGTGCCGTAGGCGAGATCCTGTTCCCTAGGCATTTGCGTGGTGCGGCGTTGGCCGTCGAGGCCGAGCGCGCCGTGCTTCTCGCCGCGCGCGCAAGCTTGTGCCCAGGCGGAAACGAGGTCTTGGCGTTGGCCGAGGTGGAGCCCCTGGCAGCGCTGATGTCGGCGCGCCTCCCCGAGGGACCCACAGAACGCACACCGCGAGAAACGGTGCAAGACGCACGCTTTTGGTCTTGGCTCGATGCGCGCACGGCCAAATCGCCGGGAGACTTTGTTCGCGGCGCTTGGGCGGCCGCCGCATCGCAAACGCCGGACGGCGACGCCTCGTGGAAGCACGAGCCCGACCTTTTGGATGTGGCGCGTACCACACTCAAGACCCCGGGCTACGGCTGGTCCGAGCTAGGCCCTGCCCTGCTCGATTTTGAGGCGGCGCCCGAGCGATTGGGCGCGCGGGGCACCCGGGATTGGGATCTTGCATGGGAGGGGACGACCCGGCGCGTCTATGCGCCCGGAGACCTCACGCCCTACCGTGTCTCACGCGTGGCCATCGCCAAACCACCTGCGCGTTTGCGCGTAGAATGGGAATGGGAGCAGCACGCGCATTTCATGGTGCTCGCGGTGGCGCTGCACAATGACGGCAGCGTGGAGCGCCGCGTGTGGGTGCACAGCCCGGGGCGCGGGTCCAATGTATCTTACACCTTTGGCGGATTGGAGCAGGTAAGCGAATTGGTGTTGCTTGCAACGAACACGGGCGACGCCGACCGGCCTTACGACCCCGACGAAGAAACGCCTGAGCCCCACCGGCTTTCCATCACTTACGCCGACGCCGATACGTTGTGAGTGCGAGGGCTGCCACGGCGGCACCAACCCCCGCCGTCCACGACGCGGGCGATGCATGCATACTGCACGCTCCCACAACCTTGGACCCGTAGAACGTGCGCCACGGGTCGTTGCCGATGGGGATGCGCCGGTCGGCAACCACGGGGGCGCCGTCGAAGCGGGCGCCAAAGGTCATCGTCTCACCGCCGCCGTGGCCTTCGGGCACGCGCACCTCGTAGCGGTAGAGGCCTGGCCCCACGCGCGTAAGTGGCGGCGCGGGTAAAAGTGTGGATTCTACACGCACCTCGGCCGCCAAGCGATCGGCGCCAAACAAGTCGGCGGGCTGGCCTAACGCATTGCGGAGCTCAAGGAGCACGGTCACGGGTTCTTGCCCGGTGGCCGGCGCGAAGGCGTGGCTCAGCGCAAGCCAACTGTGGGCCGCCGAGGGCAAGGACAGTGCGGGCGTATTCATCTGCGAGAGCGCGGCCAATGCGCCTTGGATATCGACCTCGCCTGCCCCCGCCTGTTCGTGAAACAAGGCGCCCGTGCGCCACGCGTGCGCACCGCCTTGCAGCAAGGCCTTGATCTTGTCGGAGCTCAGTGTGGGCTCGGCTTGAAGCAGCAACGCCACCGTACCCGTCACTACGGGGGTGGCCATGCTGGTGCCAAACGAGAGCGCGTGCGTCGCGTCCACCTCGAAGCAAGCCGCAACCAACTTCCCGCTCCGAATCGGGCAGGCGCCCTCGTAGAAAATACTGCTTTGAGACGCGCTCGGTGCGCCGCTGCTCAACGCCGAAATGACGCCGGCGCCCGGCGCAAGCACTTCGGGTTTGGGCACGCCCGAGGTGGACGGGCCCGCGCTCGAGAACGCCGCGACCTCGCCCTCGTAGGGCGCATCCAGGCTGCGCGTTTCGAGCTCGCCGCCGCGGTCAAAAGACCATTGCGGGACGGCCACGGGGGCACCCATGCGCGAGGTCCAACCCCGACGATTCACGCTCGCGCCCACAGCGATGATGTCCGGGTTGGCCGCCGGTGAACCGACGGTGGACTCTCGCA
>JAYWGI010000056.1:0-3304 GCA_043779025.1 Myxococcales bacterium | reverse complement strand
CCTCCGCCACCACGTCGTCACTCTCTTCAAGTGCCAACGCGGGCGGCGCAGCTAACAGCCATGCGGCAAGAGCCAGGTACTTCATCGGCGCGGGAACCTAGCCCAGGCCCCATCGGCATGCCATGATTTGCGGGTGAACCCGCTCCAGCCGCTCGTAGACTTTCGTCGTGACTTTGTAGAGCTTGTGAGCGCTGTGGGCGCGACCCCGGGTATGTCAGAGACGCAAGCCCGCAAGCTTGCCCTGTCCAGCGACGGCTTGCAGCTGCTGGCGCTGCTTCGCTTGCGCGAGCGTGCGCGTGCGCTCCACGTGCCGGGCGCCAATCACGTGCTGCGGCGCATCATGAGCGCGGTCTACGGCTTGGAAGTAGGCAACGAGGTGAGCTTGGGCGAAGGCGTCTACTTCGTGCACCCGGTGGGCATCGTGATCGGCGGCAACGCCCGCATCGGTGCGCGCGTGCGCTTTATGGGCAGCAACACGGTCGGCACGGCCAAAGACAACGGCTACCCCGTGATTGGCGACGACGTGCTGATAGGTGCGGGCGCGCGCATCCTAGGCCCCGTACATGTAGGGGCAGGCGCTGTGATTGCAGCCAACGCTGTGGTCCTTAGCGACGTGCCCCCGGGCGTCACGGTGGTAGGCGCGCCGGCCAAACCCATCGTGCGCCGCACCAAGGAGCAAGCATGAGCACGCCCCCCACGAAAAGCGCGATGTCAGTCAGCGTGATTGTTGCAACCTACAATCGCCCGGCCGGTATCGCGCGCTTGCTCGCCGACTTGGCGGCCCAAGACTTGCCCAGCGAGGCATTTGACGTCTGCGTCGTGGACGACGGATCGGCGGAGCCCGCGGAGGCAGGTCTGATGGGGAAGCCCATGCCGGCACGATGCCGCATTGTGCGCCAAACAAACGGCGGTGCCGCACGCGCGCGCCAAGCGGGGGCCGACCTGGCCCGCGGCGACTTGCTGGTGTTTCTCGACGACGACATGCGTGTAGACGACACGTTTCTACGTGCGCACGTTGCGGCGCACAAGGGCAGCGAGGGCGAGCGCGTGGTGCTCGGCCATTTGCGCGCCGATGCCGCGCTGGAGTCCATGCCCATCTTCGAGCGTTTCTACGCGGTGATGCTCGACCGCATGAAAGACCGCGCCGCCGGCGGCACGCAGCCGCGGGGCGAGGACATTTACACGGGAAACCTCTCCGTAGCGCGCGCGCTGTTTGAGCGTGTGGGCGGATTTGACCTCAACTTTGGCCTCATTGAAGACGCCGAGCTGGGCGTGCGACTCGCTAAGGCGGGAGCGGCATTCGTGTTCTCGGCCGAGGCCTACGCGGTGCATGCCTCGGACCACACCAGCGAGGATCGCTGGCTCGCCCGCAGTGCCAAGGACGGACAGTATTGGACCCGCCTGGCGCGCAAGCACGCGGATACCCCAAGCGCAAACCCGTGGCGTTTCATGAGCCAGGTGAACCCGATCTCGCGGCCCCTCCTCTGGCTCAGCGTTGTCGCACCAGAGGCATCAACGCCGCTTGCCAAGACGGTCATGAAGGCGGTGCACGCGGCCGATGCACAAGGGCTCAATCGCGCTGCCATCGCAGGCACCACGCTGGCCTATGGCATCCAGTACTTCCAGGGAGTGCGCAAACAGAACGGCTCATTCAGCAACGCACTTGCAGAATACAACGAGTTTCGTGTAGCCGCCGCCAAGCTCTCCGAACCCGAATCGCAGGCGTCGCTCCTGGCCGCACTGCGCACTGACCACGCAGCGCTCGTGGCCACCCAAACCAAGTATGGCGGAGGGTCCTCCGCGCCCGATCGCACTCTTTGGTCGGACATGGCCCAAAACATTGGATTCCAGACACTTTGCGCCTACCGGGTGATGCGTGCATTTTACACCGGTGGGTTTCCGCTCGCTGCCAAGTTTTGCGCGCGACTCATCCGGCATCTGTACGGGTCGGACATTCACTGGGAGGCCCATTTTGAGCCCGGCGTCGTGCTCGTTCATGGCTTTGGATTGGCCATCGCGCCGGGCGTACGCGTAGACGCCGGGGCCACGATCTTTCAACACGTCACGCTGGGCCATGGCCGCTCACCCGACGGCAGAAACGGCACACCACACATTCACGCGGGCGCATCGGTAGGCGTCGGCGTGACCATCGCCGGGCCCATTCATGTGGGCGAGCGCTCGAAAATCATGGCGGGCTGCACGGTG
Organism: Myxococcales bacterium; assembly: GCA_043779025.1. Lineage (GTDB taxonomy): Bacteria > Myxococcota_A > Polyangia > Polyangiales > Polyangiaceae > JAAFHJ01. The sequence goes on along the minus strand of JAYWGI010000056.1, from coordinate 1,099 downwards.
CGCGAAGATGTGCCGCGGCACTCGGTGCTTGAGGCGCCCGCTCCCGTCGCGCGCGCACGCGGCTGAGTGCGCAGGCAACAAATACACGAAGGCCCTGAGAACGCACGCGCGTCCCCAGGGCCTTCGCATAGCTACACTTGCTCAGGCTACGCGGCGGCGAACACTGCGCAATGTGAGCGACGCGAGCAACAGACCCACCCCGGCAAACAGCATGCCCGACGGGACCGATGGGCCATTTGCGGCGCAGGAGACGCCGCCGCCTTCGAGGCTACCGTCGAGCGAATCAGACACCGCGGCGTCGGGGCCGATCAACAGCGAGGCGTCCGCACCAACAACCACGGCCGCATCTGCAGGCGCCGCTGTGGCCGCGTCCCGAGGCTTACCCGCATCGGCAGCAACCGAGGCATCAGACGCCACAGAAGCGTCCGCGATGGATCCACCATCCGCCACGCCGCCGTCCGCTACCACGACCGGGTTGGTGCCGCACACGCCGGTATTACGGCAGGCCCCCGTGCGGCAAACGACGGCCGCGTCGCCCGCGGTGCAAGGGCCCACACCGTCAGGGAAACCGCAGGCATCGTCCGTGAGGTCGCACACGCCCGAAACGCACGTGAGGGCGCCGGCGGCCGCCGAACATTGCCCATCAAGCACGGGCGTTGTGTGGGAAGGGTCTGCCCCCACAGGGCGCTCGTTGGGGATTTTGGGATTACACGTCGAGGTGGATATCTTGCACCACCCTCCTGTGCAGTCTACATCTACTGCGCAAGCGCCTGCCGCAACGCAGGTTCCTCCCGCGCTGCACAGACCGCTGCGGCACACAGCCGCAGCGGTCGCACCGGTGCAAGTCCCCGAGCCGTTAGGCAGGCCGCACTTGCCATCCGTGTGCAATACACCTGTCCTGCATTGCGCCACCGAGCTTGCGCTCTCGCCGTTCAGTGCGCCGCATTTGCCGTCCGCGCCGCGTGCGCCCGTGCGGCACTCCGTCACGCTGGTGGCCACATCCCCATTGGGCAGGCCGCAGAGATTGTCGGCCGTAGAGCAGGCTCCCGACACACAGTTGCGCGCGCCCAACGCAGCCGAACAGGTGCCGCCTTCGACT
>JAYWGI010000055.1:0-3307 GCA_043779025.1 Myxococcales bacterium | reverse complement strand
CTACGCCACAAGACGAGCCTCGGATCGTGGCCTCGACATCAACTCACGCCGCGCTGGTTCGCAAAAATCTTGGCTACGCTTTCCGGGCATCGGTTGGGTGGTTCTCCCCCCAATTGGAGGTCTGAAATCCACTGCTACAGTTTGGAGCATCAGACATGACCACGAGGACCAAAACTAAGAACGCCCGTGGGGCTGTGAATCGTGCTGTAGGCAAGTTGGCCACAGTGTCGCCAAGGGCCGTTACGTCGCCGCAAGATGGAGTGAGCGACAGGCATGAGCCCCAACCGCGAATCGCGATTGGGGCTCTCTGTTCGGGCAGTGGGTCGCCATGTGCATGCAGAGCGCACATATCTAACGGCATACGGCAATCTCAGCGATTGAACACATACACGGCGCCGGCATCGGCCGCACCGTCATCGGCTTGGTTACCGCCTATCCCGGTGGCGGAGGAGCCTTCGCCCGTGGCTCCGACAGCAAGCGTGCTTCCGTCCGAGGAAAGCGCAACACCCCGACCAAAGTAGTCACTTCGCCCCGTGTTGCTAGATTTGATGTACGCCTCTTGCGACCAGACTACGCCCGTGCGGCGAAACACATATACGGCGCCCGAGGACACTGAGGCACTGCTGTTGGCCTGGTTGCCTCCCACCCCTGTGGCCGGCGAATCTTCCTCCCGAGCTCCTACCACAAGCGTATTGCCGTCCGAGGAAAGCGCAATACCCTCGCCAAAATAGTCACTTTGCCCCGTGTTGCTCGCTTTGACATACGCCTCTTGCGACCAGGCTACGCCCGTGCGGCGAAACACATACACAGCGCCGGACGCCGGGGCACCGTTGTTCGTTTGGTTGCCCCCCACGCCGGTAGCCGAGGAATCCTCATCATCTGCACCGACGGCGAGCGTGTTGCCGTCCGAGGAGAGCGCAATAGAATCGCCAAAGTTGTCGCGCTCCTCGGTGTTGCTAGCCTTGATGTACGCATCTTGTGACCAGTTGGCGCCCGTGTGTCGAAACACATACACAGCGCCCGAATTTATGGCGCTGTTGTCAGCCTGGTTGCCGCCTACGCCGCTCACGGCAGAGTCCTCCCATGCGGCCCCCACAGCGAGCGTGTTGCCGTCCGAGGAAAACGCTACCGACCCGCCAAAGGCGTCATAGGCGCCCGTATTGCTTGCCTTAATGTACGCTTCCTGTGACCAAGCGACGCCGACGCGTCGAAACACGTACACTGCGCCAGCCCGCTCGGCGCTGTCGTCAGCTTGGTTACCGCCCACCCCCGTGGTCGCAGAAGCTTCGCCAGGGGCGCCCACGGCGAGCGTGTTGCCGTCCGAGGAAAGCGCAATAGAAGCCCCAAAGGAGTCGCCGGCTCCAGTATTGCTTGCTTTAATGTAGTGCTCCTGTGACCACGTGGCGGCCGTGCGGCCAAACACGTACACGGCACCGGACGTACCGGTGTTCCCTCGTACTTGGCTACCGCCAACGCCCGTGGCCGAGGAGGCTTCGCCAGGGGCGCCAACGGCGAGCGTGCTCCCGTCCGAGGAGAGTGCCACCGACGCACCAAACTTGTGGTACTGTTCATTGTTGCTGGCTTTGAGGTATGCCTCTTGCGTCCAGGCGGCACCCACTCGGCGAAACACGTACACAGCCCCAGAATCCGCGGCGCTGTTGCTCGTTTGGTTGCCGCCCACGCCCGTGGCCGAGGAGGCTTCGCGCCAGGCCCCCACGGCGAGCGTGCTCCCGTCCGAGGAGAGTGCGACGTCACGGCCGAAGAGGTCACCGGCCCCCGTGTTGCTGGCCTTGACGTACGCCTCTTGCGCCCAGGCCGCCGGCGCGAGCACGCACGAGCTTGGGCCTGCACCGGTGCAAACATAAAGCGGCTCCGCTTGGCAGGTCGCGCTGCAGCCGTCACCGCCCGCGGCGTTGGCGTCGTCGCAGGTCTCGCCAGCTTCACGCGCGCTGTTGCCACAGGTGCCAGGGCTTGCATCCAGCGGCGTGGCGCTGTCGTTACCTGATGGGGCGACATCGCTCGTCGGTGGCGCCGCATCAGTTCGAGGGAGCGAGCCATCACTTCGCGCTGGGCCGTCCAACACAGACGACTCGGATGAGGCGCACGCTGCCGTAACAAATGCCGCCAGAAGGAACGCATAGCGAAACAAGATGCGAGCTCGAGGAGGGGCTGTCATGGTCTGTAGACTTTCAATGAGGGCGGGGTATGGGCGGAAGTGAGCTCCCTACAAATCAGGGCGATTGCGCAGGCGGACGTGTTTACCGAACATCCAGGGACCTGCATACGTGATGTGCACTCCAGTATTTGTATGCAACGCACACGCATTCGCTACGGAGTCGGCCTCGGCGTTACGCCGTAAGCCGCGCCGCCACTTCGGCGAGGGCGCGGATGTCGTAGACGTCTTGCGCGAACTCGGGAATGCGCACCTGGGGCACGCGCGCCCAGGTGGCTTGGGTCGCGAGTGCCGCCTCGTCGCTCTCGGCGAGCCCGCGACGCAAGGCCACAGCGCCCTGCATTTTTGCTTGTTGTTCTGCGCTAAGTTCCAACGCGGCACCCAGCGTTTCGGCGCGCGCCGCGGTATCTGCAGTGTGCACGCGATTCACGACCAGCCCGGCGCAGCGCATGTCGAACTGGGCCACCTTGTCGTAAAAGTAGCGGGCCTCGGCGAGCCGGTCTGTGCGCGGCGCGGTGACAATCACGAACGAGGTTTCGGGCGCGCGCATCACGGCGCGTAGGCGCTCGGCGCGAGCCCCGAAGCCGCCGAGCATGCTGTTGAGCTCGCTCAAAAGCTCGCTCAGCGCCTCGAGCATGCCGGCGCCCGTAATGCTGCCCACGGCCTTCATGGCGGCCTGTGCGCCGCGCGCCAAGATGTTGAGCGAGAAGCCCTTCTTGTTTCGGAACGACTCCACAAGCCAAGCCACCGCAGGCGAATCTACGAGACCCGCCATGCGATCCGGCGCTTCCAAAAAGTCGAGCGCGTTGGGCGTGGGCGGCGTGTCGAGAACGATGAGGTCATACAAGCCGGACTCCCGCACGCTGAGCAGCTTCTCCATGGCCATGTACTCTTGCGTACCGGCAAGCTCGGTGGAGAGCACCTTGTAGAGCTTGTTGGAAAGGATGCGTTCTGCATGCTCTGCGTCGCCCGCGTTGCGTCGAATCAAGTCGTCGAAAGTGGTCTTCGGGTCGAGCATCAAGCACGTGAGCGTGCCCGTCACCACAACGCCCGCGGCCTCGAAGCGTGCAGCAGCCACGGTTTCGGCCTCTTGACTCATGGCACCCAGCCCCAAGCTTTCTGCGAGGCGTTTTG
>JAYWGI010000054.1:0-9490 GCA_043779025.1 Myxococcales bacterium | reverse complement strand
GGCACACGCTCATTATGGGGCGTCGCACATTTGAGTCCATCGGCAGGCCGCTGCCGGGGCGTCGCATTGTGATGGTATCGGGGCGGGCCTCGGCGCCCGAGGGCATCGAGGTTGCCGACAGCCTCACGCAAGCATTGGAGATGGCAGTGGCGGACCCAATGCCCTTCCTGTTCGGCGGCCAAGCGATTTACGAGCAAGGGATGGCCTACGTAAGCCATATGTATCTTACACGTGTTGACAGGCAGGTGGAGGGGGATACCTATTTCCCTGAGTTCGATGCTTCTGCTTGGAACATCACGCGTGATGAGTTGGTTGCAGGGTACACCGATGTGAGGTTTGTCGATTTAGTGCGGGTAGGTTTTACGCCGTGACGCGGGTGCGGCGTGCGTGCTTGTTGCTGCTGCTCGGGTGCGCGGGCTGCTCGCCCAGCGAGGGCGGACGTTGCCGCGTCGAGCACAGTGCGCGTTGTGAGGGAGAGCGCGGCGCACTGGTGTGCAGCAGCGGGCGTTGGGCGCTTCGCCCATGCTTGGGCGTGCGTGGTTGTGGCAAGGAGGGGTACACGCTGCGCTGCGATGATAGCGTGAGCGAGCCCAATGCGCCCTGTGAGCCCTCGGGCAACAGCGCGTGCACCGCAGACGGCAAATCGCAGCTCCTTTGCGATCGCGGTCGCTACGCCTTGGTAGGACGATGCCGCGGACCGCGTGCCTGCTCTGTGGCCCCAGGCCGCGTTCTTTGCGACAACGCAGGCGGCGTACAAGGTGACGAGTGCCCCTATGAAGGGACCTTCTCTTGCGGCGCCGGAGGTCAGCTTGTTCTCGTTTGTCGCGCGGGGAGGCTGGATGTGGCAACGACGTGTGTCAGTGGTCGCTGCGTGATTGAGACGGGTGTTGCGCGTTGCAAGTAGCGCCAAGGCGCCCCCCTCGGGTACTGTGGCCCGTGTGAACTACAACCTTTTGTTCGCCGCCCTTTTGGGGATTGCGTCGTGCGCGATCGGTGCAGGCTGTGCGCCCAGCGCGGGCGCATCTTGTTGGGACGAGGGCGCGCTTCAGTGCACCGAAAAGAGCAAAGGCGTCATCTGCAGCGCGCATGTTTGGACACCCACCTCGTGCGCGGGGCCTGCCGGATGCGCGCCCGTAGGCACGCGCGCCAAATGTGACGATTCGAGGGTAGATACTGCCATCGCTTGCGTGCGCGAGGGACAAGTATCCTGCTCGGCCGATGCCAAAGCGCGTGTACAGTGCAAAGGAAACGTGTGGACTGTTCTGGACACCTGCGTGGCCTCCGCGTGCGTGGCGACGCGTGAGCATGTGTGGTGCGACACGGCGCTCCGGAGCGCTCCGTAGTGCGGCTCTACGCTGTGGAGGGCAACGCGCAGTGGCTCGACGGGGGCGCCATGTTTGGCAATTGCCCGAAGTCGATGTGGGAGCTGTGGTGTCCGCCCGACGCCCAGAATCGGATCCGACTTGCGTGCCGCGCGATGCTTGTGCGGGAGGACAGCGGGCGGCTCGTGCTCTTCGAGGCGGGCATTGGCGTGTTTTTTGAACCCAAGCGTCGCGCACGATTCGGCGTGGAGGGTGACACCCATGCGCTCGTCGAGAACCTGGCCGCACTCGGAGTCCGTCCTGAAGACATCGATGTCATCGTGCTTTCGCACTTGCATTTTGACCACGCGGGCGGGCTGCTCACTGCTTGGCGCGAGGGCGAGGCGACCAGGCTCGTGTTTCCAAACGCGCACTATGTGGTGGGCGCGGAGGCCTGGGAGCGGGCCTGCAACCCGCATGCGCGCGACAAGGCTTCGTTCATCCCCGAGCTGCAGCCATTGCTCGAGGCCACCGGCAGGCTGGAGCGGGTGCGCGCTGAGGTAAGTGAGACACTAGGTGCGGAGTACACATTCTTTGTTTCGCACGGCCACACGCCGGGGCTGTTGCTCACCACGGTTGTGAATGCGCCCGGCGGCGCCATCACATTCATGGGCGACTTGGTCCCCGGCGCACCATGGGTGCACCTGCCTATCAGCATGGGATACGATCGTTATCCCGAGATGATCATCGATGAGAAGACGCGTTTGCTCCGGCGTATGGCCGACGGCAAAGAACGTGCATTCTTCACTCATGATACACTGCACGCAGCCGGCCACATTTTGCGAGATGCAGCGGGGCGCTACAGCGCGGACGCGTTAGTTTCAACGCTCTGAAGTCGCCCTCGCAGCCGTGAAAAATGTCAGAATGTCTCGCGTTTTACCGTGGTACGGCCCGCTTCGACGGTAAGAGCGACCGTCTTCACCGCGCCGTCGGGGCCGACGAGCTTGACGACATGCACGCCGGCTGAGAACTTCTTTTTCACGATGGGGCAGGGCCCCGCAGAGACTCCATCGACCACCGCGAGCTTGCATGCCGGCGTGGTGATGATGGTGATCATGCCCGTCTCTCCGGCGGGTTCTCTCACGGTGGGTTCAGGCCGCGTGCTGGGTCGTGTGGAGCTTGGCGTATGCGCGGGGCGAGTGCCACTTTGCGGCGTCGCAGCGACGGGCGAGGCCGGTGCCAGCGGAGCAGTCGGTGCCAGCGCAGCAGTCGGTGCCAGCGCAGCAGTCGGTACCAACGGAGCAACAGGCAGCGGCAACGCGGGCTGCACAATCGCCGGGGGTTCGGGTTGCACCGCGCTGTCCACTGTCTTGCTCTGGGTTTGCCCGTTGGGGTCCACCGTCACGTCCGGCTCGTTGCTGCGGCCGGTGAGCAACAGAACGACGATGCCGATGACCAAGGTGGCCGCGATGCCTCCCAGTACTACTTCCTTGGAGGGGCCTTGCCGCGGGGTCTTTGCCGTGGGTGCGCTCAGACTGGGCGCACCCAGCACCGAAGGGCCTGCCTTCACGGCACCAGCGCGCGGCGGCGCCGGTGCCAGCGATGGCGCGTCTTGCCCTGGTCCCGTCCCGGGCCCCGGCCGCGCAGGGACGGCCAATGGCGCGGCCTGGGTTTCCAAGGGCGCGAACTTGGTGCGTTGACTCTCGGGCTCTGGCGCCTCGAGTGGCTTGCCTTGGTCGGTGGGGGCCGTGGTGTCCGAGGCATCCGCCGCGATGGGGTCGGTGAGATCAGAGAGCGGCGGTAGGGTCTCTGGTCGCGTGGCTTGCGCGCGCTTCGCCGCGATTTGCGCTTCGGTCTCCGGGCTGAGCTTCAGTACAACGGTTCCCACGGCGCCGACTTCGCTGTCTGGAGGAGCATCGGTGTTTGGCGGCACTGCGGGAGGCGACAGGTGGGGCGCCGTCAGCTGCGCAAAGTCTCCCGTGTGCAGTACTTGCGTACGCGCAGATTCGTGATCACTCGTATCGAACTCCGCCTCTGAGGTGGCCTCCGTTGTAGGCGCCCGTACCACGGCATCGATTGGCAACGCGCTCCCCGGAAGGATGTCGGCCGACAGGATTGGGATGGAGACTGCGAGTGGCGTGAGGACGCTGTCGTGGCCTTCGGGCTGCGGGCTGCGCATTCCGCCAGCCACATGGGTGAGGTCCGCGCACGTGGTCTGAATGAACTGCGTGAGCTCCGAAGCGCGCGCGCCCAAGACCTGTTTGAGTGCAGCTGCCAACTCGGCCGGGCGCTCAAATCTGTCGAGCGGTGATGGCGATAGCGCCTTCGTGATGACGGCAGCGAGTGCCTCCGGCACCCCGTCGTCGCCGCCCCTCAGTGAGGGCACCACCCCGGCCTTGGTTCGGGCCATCACCGCATCACTACCGCCGCCCAAAAACAGGTGCTTTCCCGAGCAAAATTCCCACAACCAAATACCTAGGACATACACATGGCTGCGCTCGTCCACCCGATCGCGAAACCAAGTTTCGGGCGCTCGGTAAAGTGATACGCGAGGCGAGGAGGTCTGGCGCAGAAACGCGAATGCGTCCGCAAGTTTGAGCTGCCCGCGCGTGTTCACTTCGAAGTCGTCGGGCTCCACCACGGCGTAGCGACTAAACTTGCGCGGCGTGGCTTGAAGCAAGGCTTCTACGGCCTTGGCCGCGTCCATGACTAAGCTTGCGCCTGCCCACCACGGAAATCCGCCATCGCTCAGCGCGCGTGCAAGCAGCGTAGACATACGTAGTTCCGCGTGCAAAACCTCCGCCATGTACAGCACGCTGGACTCGTCTTCGCCGCCGTCGAGGGCCGTACACAAGTTGGCGTGTGGCGCCATGGCCATGGCCGCGTTGGACGCGCGCGAAAACTCGGCGCGACGGGCAGGGGATGCCATGGTGGTATAAGGTGCAACATGCACCAAGACCGCCGAGCCATCTTGAGCGCGCCCGATCCAATGGTCCGCGTATTCATCTTTGTGATGAAGGCGCTCGAGGCCATAGACCCCACGAGCGGTTCGTAACTCTTTGCGCGCTGTCACCGTTGGTGGCGATAGTGTGCCACGGCTCGCCGGGAAAAGCCTAGGGAGTGGCTCCGAAATTTTGCGTCCAATAGTGTATATATTTGTCGGTGCAGGCGCCGTAACCCACGCCTAGCTCTCGATACTCACTGTTCATTATGTTTTTGCAGTGACCTTCGCTGCTCATCCAGCCATCCATCACGGCCTCAGGGCTTACCTGCCCTGCGGCGATGTTTTCGCCGGCCGCGCTGTACTTGTAGCCCGCCGCCTTGATTCGGTCGAATGGGGTTTTGCCGCTGGGGTCGTTGTGATCAAAGTACTGCCTGGCGCACATATCATTCGAATGGGCGCGCGCCGCTTGAGCGAGCAGCGAGTTGAAGGCCACTGGAGCGACGGGTGGGTAGGCGGTCGTTCCGCAGGTGGCGCCCGCCAGGCGCGCTGCGTTTACAAGCTCGCGTACGCGCGCTTCCCGGGCCCACTCCTGATTCGGGTCTCCCTCTGCGTTTGCGTCACCTGCCGCGAGCGCATCCATGGTTGCTCGCGGTCCGCCATCGCGCAGAGAGTGACCTCCGTCGTCGGCAGTGCGAGACGAGCCTGTGACTGAGGCGTCGCTATTGCCGCTGGCCGACAGGCCCGTGGTGCTACTGCACGCTGCAGTCAGTCCGACGAACGCAACCCGCATCCACACAAGTGCTCCTGTTTGCATTTGCAACTTCTCTCCCAACGCGAAACGTGTCGGCAGATCGTGACATGCCGCCAGCCCTCGCGCCAGCTCGTTGGTTGCGGATCTTAGGGCTTGGGGATGTGCAAACTCTTGCTGATCATGGCGCTGCCGCTGGCGGCATAGAGCAGGGCGATCGGATGCAGTGTGCATCCAAAAAACTCGATTGCGCCAAAAGGGAGTGCAAAGCCGAACATATCCTTGTGCACCAGTACGCCCAGGACCGTGACCAGCGCCAAGCTGGTCGGGATGGGCGTGCCCTCAAAGTATTTCACCTTGCCAGCGGAGTCGGAAAGGTTCGCGGCTGTTGCATTGTAGCGTGCCAATCTGCTGAGTCCGCATGTCACGAAGTAAGCCAGAATCACGGCGTCCCACCCGCCGCGCATGCCTACGGTGAATGCCAGTACTGCAGGTGCCATTCCGAAGGAGAGCAAGTCCGCGAGCGAGTCTAGCTCTTGGCCCAGCAAGCTTTGGGCGTTGAGCATGCGGGCAACCCGGCCGTCGAGTACGTCGGCGATGAGGGCAATGGGCAGCAACCAAAACACGGCCCGCAGGTAGGTCATGTCGCCGGTAACCAGATACTTGAGGCACGAGAACACGCTGAGGGTGCCGCAGATGCCATTGACGAGGGTTATGATGTCCGCCAAGTGAAAGGAGCGTAGCATTGCAAAACGTGTTGCCTGAGTCATGACTGTCCCGGAGCGTACCTCAACTCTGACCGCCTTTCTGGCGTCATCTGCACAGGCGCTGCAGACAGGTTGGTGGTGGACGCTTTTGGGTGCCGTGCTGTATAGTGCTTTGGGCGCGTGGTTTGCTTTGAAACTCGCGCGCGTAGCGGGCGTGCGTTCCCGGCATCACGTGGCCGTCGGCCGTGCCCTACGTGCCAAGCACGGTGAGGACGTAGGCGAGGATTTGCTGCTAGATGCGGGTTTTGAAATCTTGGCGCGTCAGCCTACTTTGGTTGCAAATTGGCAGGTGGATGGCGCCCTCGAGGAGTACACGTTGCGCGCCGATTGGATCGTCACGCGCGGCGGCATGCGCTACGTGGCGGACGCGAAAACCGGAGACTGGGCAAGGGATGTTCGTACTCGAGCCACACGGCGCCAGTTGCTCGAATACGTGGTGCAATACCAAGCTGATGGCGCGCTCTTGGTGGACGCCGAGGCGGGCCGCATCGTGACGTTGCACTTTGAGGGCCTTGGGAGCCTAGCTCCGGAGGCTGGGACGGGAGGAGGAGGCAGGGCGCCGTGGGTGGGCGCTGTGATGTTTGCAGTGGCACTTGCGTTGGTGGCGTGGCGTCTGCTCGCTGCATTTGCGCCGTGACTTTTGGGTGCTTGCCCGGCAAGACTCGCGCTTAGCACCCATGACCGATTTTGCATTCCAAGACATGTTGCCCACGGCGCACGATGACACCACACCCTACCGTTTGCTGAGCGCGGACCATGTGTCCACATTCGAAGCTCAAGGGCAAACCTGGCTGCGGGTTGCGCCGGAAGGCCTAAGCTTGCTGGCCGAGCAAGCCATGCGCGACATCGCACACTTCTTGCGTCCCGGGCACCTGGCGCAATTGGGGAGCATTTTGAGCGACGCCGAGGCCTCGGCCAACGATCGCTTTGTGGCCTTGGAGTTGCTCAAGAATGCGTGCATCGCAGCCGCAGGCGTTTTGCCCTCGTGTCAGGACACGGGCACCGCGGTGGTCATTGGCAAGAAGGGCCAGCGTGTCTACACAGGGGAGGGAGACGACGCCGAGGCGTTGTCCAAAGGCATCTACGACGCCTACCAAAAAGCGAACCTGCGCTACTCACAGATGGCGCCGCTAGACATGTACAAAGAGGTGAACACGGGCACCAATCTGCCGGCCCAGTTTGACCTTTATGCCGAAAAAGGTGCAGAGTACAAGTTTATGTTTATGGCCAAAGGCGGAGGCTCCGCCAACAAGACGTTCTTATTTCAAGAGACCAAGGCCGTGCTAAATCCGGCCTCGCTCAAAGCATTCTTGGTAGAAAAAATCGCCGGGCTAGGCACGTCGGCGTGCCCGCCCTACCATCTGGCCGTGGTCATTGGCGGAACCTCTGCAGACTACAACCTCAAGGTCTGCAAGCTCGCGAGCGCGCGCTACTTGGATACACTACCCACCAGCGGGAATGCTCTTGGTCGTGGGTTCCGTGACGTGGAGCTAGAGGCCGAAGTTTTGGAGATGACGCGGAACTTGGGCATAGGCGCGCAGTTCGGAGGCAAGTACTTTTGCCACGACGTGCGTGTGGTGCGGCTACCTCGCCATGGTGCGTCGGTTCCCGTAGGCATCGCCGTTTCATGTTCGGCCGACAGGCAAGTGCTTGCCAAGATCAACGCCAAGGGCATCTTCATCGAGGAGCTAGAGCGTGACCCGGCCAAGTACTTGCCCGATGTGAACGAAGCCGAGCTGGGGGGCGAGGTCGTGCAGATTGATCTCAATCGCCCCATGGCAGAGATCCGCACGATTCTCAGCGCGCTCAAGGTGAGCACGCGCCTGAGTCTCACGGGGCCGATGGTGGTGGCGCGCGACATTGCACACGCCAAGATCAAAGAGCGCTTGGACAGTGGCGGGGACATGCCCAGCTATCTCAAAGAGCGATGTGTGTACTATGCAGGGCCCGCGAAGACCCCTGCGGGCTATGCTTCGGGCTCCTTTGGTCCGACGACCGCCGGCCGCATGGATTCTTATGTGGACCTGTTTCAGTCCAAGGGCGGCAGCATGGTGATGCTTGCAAAGGGCAATCGTTCCAAGGCCGTGACGGTGGCATGTAAAGAGCACGGTGGCTTCTATCTGGGGTCTATTGGCGGCCCGGCGGCGCACTTGGCCAAGGACTGCATCACCAAAGTGGAGGTGCTCGAATACCCCGAGCTGGGCATGGAGGCGGTCTGGACCATTGAGGTGAAGGACTTCCCGGCGTTCGTTGTCGTGGACGACAAGGGCAACGACTTCTACGCGGGTCTACGAGCAAAAAACTTGCCAGTGGCTTAGCGCGTTCTGGCTGCCAGGTCGGCGCGCAATGAAGAGCTCCAATGCACCCCCCCTTGCTCGTCCGCTCGTCCTTTCTGGCGGCGCCATACTGCGCTTGCAGCGAGGGCCGTGAGTGAACTCTCGGCGGCAAAGAGGTCATAGAGGTATCAAAGTATGGCGATCACCTTGTGAAGGTACGCGACATCCCTGCCTCTAGGTTTTTTTGGAGAAGTTTCCAAGAACGGCAGCTCCCTCCAGACGGAGTTGCCGTTCTTGGGCGACAGGAGCTCGAATTCCCTGCTACCGAGCTGCGAATGAAGCAAACTTCGGCCAGGTCATTTTTTTCGGTTTTCGTCGTTTTTGGTGCTGCAGTAGTAGCGTGTAGCACTGCGTCGCAAAGCACTGCAGTGACGGAGACGCCTCTTGCGGATAAGGACGCGAGTGCGTCTGCGATGCCCGATGCAAGCAGCGTCGATGCATCCCTTGTTCCGAAATTCTCTGAGACAGATTTGACGCTGTTGCAAATCCAAGACCAGCGCTTGCTTGGTGACTCGCGCCTTAAGATGTATCTTGCATCTACCGACGAAGCTGTCGCCGCGCATGCGGCGGAGGTAGCCGGGCAAATCCGTGATGCAGAGCTGTTGCCTGTACTCTTCACGCTTCTGAAATCCGCCCCCAGCCCGATGGTACGTGCCGCTGCTGCCGAAGCTTTGCAGTGGTTCGACGCGGATACGGTGCGTCCCGCGCTTCATGCGGCCGCAGGCGTAGAGTCTTCGCCGGTGGCGCTCACCGGCATTTTTTATGCTCTGGGCACCGTTGGTAACGCTGACAGCGTTGCGCTGCTGTCCCCATTTGTCGCAAGCAAAACGCTCACCGACGAGCAACGTGAGGCCGCGACGGCCGCGCTAGGGCTGAGCTTCTACAGCCTTGCCCAAGACAGTTCCGCTAGCCTTTCGGACACGGCATTCGATGTCCTTTGGCGACAAATGACGTCCGCAAGCCCTCGTTTGCGTGCGAACGCGGGCTCGGCCGTGATGCTTGCGATGCGCGCCAAAGAGAGTCGCTTTTTGACGAGCGCCTACGGCGCTAAGCTTGTGGCTGATTGGGCAAGCTTCTTGGACGTGAACGTTCGCGTTGTGCTCGTGAAGGTGTTGGCTTCGAGCATCGACAGCGCGGCGCTTGTATTGCTTCGCAAGGTGGCGAGCTCTGATCCGTCCGCCGAAGTGCGCGCCGCCGCCGTCGAGCAATTTGTTGCAACCGATACATCCATCGAGACCCTGAATGTACTCGTTGGACTGGTCGCCGGCGCAGATGTGCATGTCGCAGCCAATGCAGTGGACAGGCTCGCTGCGCGGGTCCCTGGAGCACAGACCAAAGTCTCCGAATTGGTTTCAGTTTACAACAATAGCCCCTCTGCATGGTTGCGCTCCAAG
>JAYWGI010000053.1:0-3320 GCA_043779025.1 Myxococcales bacterium | reverse complement strand
TCGCCGCCGCCACGGTAGCAGCCGCATTTGTGGCGGTGTTTGCACAAGGCGAGCTGAAGGGCTTCTCCCGTGTCGTGTTCGTTCTCGATGGTCTGCTGTTGTTTCTGGGTACTGCCGCACTGCGCTTTAGTTTCCGCGTAGTGCACGACCGAATCGCGGCGGCCCGCGTGCGCCCCGATCATAAGCGCGTGTTGATTTACGGCGCGGGCGATGGCGGCGAGTCGTTGGCACGCGCGCTTCAGGGCAACCTTGAGCTGCAGATGCGCGCCGTGGGGTTTATCGACGACGACCCAGGCAAAGAAGGGTGCATTGTGCATGGTTTGCCCGTGTTTGGTCCGAACACCCCAATGGCTGAGTACGCAAAGGATTTGGGTGCGGAGGAGATCTTGATCTCCTCCCGCACGATCAGCGATAGCCGCGCTCTAGATTTGCGTAGCCACGCGGAGGCTCTTGGCATGCGGGTGCGTCGTGCGCGCTGGTTGCTCGAAGAAGTGGTCGATGGAACTCCGCCACCGCCCCAAGCCGCCTATCGATTGTAGTTTACAAGCGCCTCGACGAGCAGCAGATTCAGAACTCGAACGCGAGACCCGCGTTCCAGTCCTTGGAGCCCAAACGCATCACCGGGTCGTTGCTCAACCCGTTGAGCGTGGAGACACCGTACTCCCAAAACAGGTAGGTGTGGTTGATGCCCGAACTCTCGTCAAAGCGGGCAGCCGTGAGCGGGTCCAGCACGTCCAGCTGAAAGCCCGCGCCCAGCGCCCAGCGCGTTCCCCACGTCATCCCAGACGAGGTCTTGCCGTTCACGTCATAGACCCCATCTGTACCCGTCGCGCGCCAATACGCAGTGGAGAGGCCACCTTTGGCATAGAGCTGCAGCGGAATGGAGAGCTGCTCGTGCAGCGCATCGAGACGAAGCACCGCCAGGCCTGCAAACGGGTACACGGAGAGCCCGGTCGCATCTTGCGAATCCTTTCCGCCCCGTTGAAACTTCGCCTGGCCCGAGAACTGCGTGTAAGACGCAGATACTCCGGGGCCTATGCTTCCCCACTTCTTGAGCCTGTAGACCTGCCAATCGACTTCGACCCCAACCAAGACACGTCCGGTCGTCCCGAAAAAGTCTCGGAAGGGAGTCGCACCGTTCAACGCCGGGTCAGAGTCTACGCGCGGCAAGTAGGGCCCGAATCGGAGCTCTACAACACCATCCCTAGAGCTCTGTTGGTGCTCAATGTGGTGGGGCGACAAGATCTCGTCGTCCTGCCCGGCGTGCGCGCTGAGGGAAAGCGTGCAAACGACAAACATGCACAATGCAGACTTCATCGTGACCTCCGAACGGCCGCCAAGACCAAGCCAAGAAGTATCAAGCCTGCCAAACTACCGCCGCCTCCGGGGCTCAAGGCGCAGCCTGAGGCCTGGCCGCCCGCAGCCGCGTATTGGTCATAAAAGCCACGCGTCGCCTCAGGCGTCGCGCACACGCGCTCCGACAGCACCCCGGCATTGCCGACGATGTCTACAAAGGCGACCGCCATCGTGTAATTGACGCCGTTGACGAGAGGGCCGCCATTGGGGCCCTTGGTGACGGTCACGGAGGACGGCACAATGGAGGCCGACGCGGTGTCGCTCGCGCACAGCCATACTCCGGCAGGCAGTTTGGCTGGAATCTGTTCGCCCGTGACCAAAGAACTGCTGAGCGCACAGTTGAGCCCACTGCTTGGCGCACTGCTGGACGCATCTACGCGGCTTGCCGCATCTGACGAGCTAGACGCATCAAGCACCGTGGCGGCATCGCTGGCGCTCGACGAAGCATCGGCATCACTCGCGGCATCCGTTGCCACGGCATCTGTTGCCATCGCGGCATCAGAGTTGGTCCCAGCGTCCGTCACGCCCGAAGTCGTGTTTGCATCCGTTGCTGAGTCGGTGGACGAGGAAATTGCGCAATAAACGTTCGTGAATGCGATGTTTTGCCCCGTTATGGCAGGCGGAGCAAACGTCAAATAGAGTCGGCCGTTCCCGGCTCCTGCCACAAGATTGGTAGGTGGCGTCGGGCCTTCGGTGTCGATTGTAAGCGAATAGCTCGCACCCACGGCGCCGACGGCGGCACTGTTATCAAAGGTCATAAAATAAATGGTGAGCGTTGCTGGAGGGATCGCTTTACACGCGGTTGCGGCTGTTGCGTTTACGTACGCGCCGTTCTTGGTCTTGTCTTGAGACATGACGTCCTGAACCCTGACGTTGACATTCAGCGTTGGACTATTCTCGGGCTTGATCAGGCTTCCGCGCGTGACATTCCAACATGTGGGGTTAACGCCGTTTCGCGCAGCATCCGTCGTGCAGTCCGCACCAGAGCCACCAACCCAGACCTGCGCGCTACTCGTCGTATTGGAAAAGTCCGTGCTAAACGTAAGCGGAAACTGCAGTGCGTAGTCGCTATTGCAGTCACCCAACGTGGCCGTCTTCTGCGTGTTGACGTCGCGAGTGAGAATGTTCCCCGACTTGTCGACCCATTGAACAAGAGTCCCAATGTTGACGCTGCCGGCGGCCAGCGCGACGCGCGGAACCGCAAGCAAAAACACAAACCAGAGTGCGCGTAGAAAGGTCATGGCGTGGCGCCTGACGGTACCCGGAATTGATGCATTGTGCGAGAGAAAGGACATGTGCTGCATTCGCGTCCTAACCCGCACTGCCTACAGCTTGTTCCCTTCGGCAGCCAAGCCACTGCGGTGGTGACAGACGCAGGTCGCGCAGACTAGAAGCCCCCTCATCATGACGCACCTCGCGCCCTCGCACGCCTCACGCCCCATCGGCGACGTGATCTTTACGCTCAACCGCGAAGCCCAAGAAAAGGCCAAGTCCGGCCGCTCGGTGGTGAACGCCACCATTGGGGCCGCCATGCGCGACGACGGCACGCTCGCGACGTTTCCCTCTGCCCTCGCCGCCGTGCGTGGGGCAAGCGACACGCAAATAGCGGCCTATGCGCCCATTGCCGGGGACGGCGCTTTTTTGAATGCAGTACGCACAGATATGCTTGCCACTGTGCCGGAGCTTCTGGAGAGCTCGGTCGCCGTCGCGACGCCGGGCGGCACCGGTGCGTTGCGGCACGCGCTCATGAACTACCTTGAGCATGGCCAAGCGATGCTCACGGGTGATTATTTTTGGGGTCCCTACTCCACGCTCGCCGACGAGCACGGGCGAAAGGTGCGCACGTTCCGACTGTTTGGCGCAGACGGCTGCATCGATACCGATTCGCTCAGCACGGAGCTGGGTGCCACACTTGCTGCGCAGGGCCGCGCGCTGGTGTTCATCAACGACCCCTGCAACAACCC
>JAYWGI010000052.1:0-3332 GCA_043779025.1 Myxococcales bacterium | reverse complement strand
CCATGGGTCGACGCGTGCGCCGAGACGGCGACCTCGCCGACGACCTGGTGCACTTCGTGCAGCATGCATCCAATGTGCTGGCCGTCGGCGGTCGGTTGGTGTGGCTGTCACCTTTCCCCGCCGAGACCGCACTCGCGGCGAAGCGCTACGGACTGGACGTAGAGACCGCCTTCGCAGTGGACCTAGGCGGCTATGACGTCGAGCTGCAGCGCATCGTAAAAAGGCGCGGATGAACCCAGAAATCGTTGCGCAGATCATGAACGAGATGGTGCCGCTGCACAGGTTTTTGGGACTGCGCGTCGACGAGGCCCGAGAAGGCTACGCGCGCTGCGTGGTGCCCTTTAGGCCCGAATTTATCGGTGACCCAAGCCGCCCCGCGTTGCACGGCGGCATCGCGGCGACGTTGGCCGACACCGCGGGCGGCATTGCCGTCTGGACGGCCGTGCACGCCAGCGACTCGCGCGTCTCCACACTGGACTTGCGTGTAGACTACCTGGCACGCGGCCGTCCTGAAGACCTCATCGCCGAGGCCACCTTGCTACGTGTTGGCTCTAAGCACGGCGTGGCAGACGTGAAGCTCTACCACCCCTCCGACCCGACCGACCTCGTGGCCATCGCCCGCGCCGTCTACAACGTGGTCGTCAAAGCGCGGTAGCTCACCTTCGGCGGATTGCAACGTACTGGCTGCTCAAGCTTTTACGTGTATCTTCCACGATTCCGTACCGTTTGCCCTTGGCCTCGATGGTGAGGACGGAGCCCCATTGGTCAGTGCTGCGTACCAGCACGATGTGCCCCTTGGTTGCGCCGTCGTTCCATACATAGGCATCGGCCGGCTGCACCTCCGGGCGCGAGATACGCACCCATTCGCGCGAAGTCGAGTAGCGAAAGTGACGCGTGACGTAGGCGCGCTTGTCAATTTCCGGGTCCGTGTTCCAATCGGGCACGTGCCACACCTTACCGATGAGCCCGGAGCAGTCGGCTCCGCCCGTTGAGCGGCCCGCCACGTACTGGGTGGGCTCGTTGGGCATTGCCGCGCCAGGCACCCACTTGGAGTGGCCGCGCCAATACGAGTAGCCCAGCGCGCCGCGGGCGCGCTCGAGTATCGCGTCGCGGCGGGCATCGTTAAGAGTGATCTCCGCGCTCGCCGGTGCAGCGAGCAGGAGCGAGTTGGCCATGAAGCCGTCGAGGCCCCGGAATCGCACTTTGCTCCAGCCTACGCTGCCATGCTTCTCATGCTCCTCCATGTAGGCCTGCACCAAGGTTCCGGTGGGGAGCACGCGCAAGATCTCTGCGCTCAAACTCGGGCCGGCACGGAAGTTTGCATTGGTGCGCACGGCAAGCTGGCCCGCGGAGATGCTTGCGCTGTTCCCATCGCCGTCGCTTCCGTTCTCCTCGGAGCCGTCCAGATCCCCTGCGGCGATCAGCGCGTCGTCTGTCTCCCACGCGTCCTCTTGCTCCAACTCTGAAGCACAGCCGACCGCACCTAAAACCACAACAGCGCAGACGAGAAAACGATGCATGGGCCAATCGATGCAAGCGGCATGCCAAGCGGCTCCTTCGAGGCATCCTCACGCTATCGCCGTGCCGCCACACACGCGCCTACATGTGTTTGTGGACGCGCAGTCCGCATGCGTGGCCCTCCCTTCGCTCAGGTGGAGCGCCACGCATCAGCGTTGCCTCCGGCGCCTACGCAGCGTTGCCCCGCGGAATTGTATCGAGGACGAGTCAGCCTAAGCGCGACACGTAGATGCCCCTCCACGGGGCCGAAGAAGCCAAGTGCACGGCGGTGTACTGCCGCCCGGCCTGTGCTAAGCGCCTGTGCATGTCGTTGTTTGCACTCGCCCCTCGCAGTAGGATCTGCCTCGCACTGGCCATGCTTGCTACCGTCGCCGCGCTGCTCTGCTGCAAGAAGACCGGTGTGGAATCCAATGTGGATGCAGGCCCAACCAAGCGCCTCTCGCTGACCCCCGAGCAAAAAACCATGGTGCTGGCCAAGGTGGGCACGCGCACCATCTTGCTCGGCGACTTTGCGGAGCTGCTCGAGAGCATGGATGAGTTCGACCGGCTGCGGTACCAATCGCCCGAGCGACGCAAAGAACTCCTGAACGAGCTTGTGAACGTAGAGCTGCTCGCCCAAGAGGCCGAAGCCAAGGGCTACGACAAAGACCCGGACACGCAGCAAGAGGTGCGCATGGTGCTCCGCGATGCCTTGCTGCGAGAGATGCACAAGGCCGATGTTGCCCCCGCTGATATCCCTCTGAGCGAGGCGCGCGCCTACTTCGACGCGCACGTTGCAGAGTACACCGATCCCGAGCGCAGGCGTGTGTCGGCCATCGTGCTTCGGGACGAGCCCATGGCCAAGACCGTGCTCAGCAAGGCGCTCAAAGCGAAGACGGCTGTAGAGTGGGGAGCCCTGGTGCGGCAGTTTTCTACCGACGCACAAGCCAAGGGCGATGTGCCTGCCGACCTCGCGGGCGACATAGGCCTCGTGAGCGCACCGGGCCAAGATCGCGGGGCCAACCCACGCGTGCCCGAGGCCGTACGCGCCGCTGCGTTCTCGTGCTCCAAGCCGGAGGAGATCGCGGACCACGTCGTCGCCGCCGACGAGAAGTTCTATGTGGTACGGCTCACGCAAGTGCAGCCCGCGCATGCACGCGGCTTCGAGGAGGCCAAGCGCAGTATCGTGGTCAAGCTCGCGTCCGATCGGGCGCTGGCCAAAGAGAAGGAACTCCTCGCTGCGCTCAAGGGCAAGCTTAAGGTGAGCATCGACGAAGCCGAGCTCGGTAAGGTGCGCATTGATGAGGCTGCCGCCGCGAGCCTTCCCGGGCTTCAGCCGGCGTCCGCCGCGCCGCACACACACGCGCCCCAGAAGCCATGAGCGAGAACGCGCGCGTCCAGTTGCGCGCATCTAAGCACGCAGTGCGGGTGGCCGCGGAGCCAGCGGCGTGGAATGACTGGGCTTGGCAACTCCGCCACGCGATGCACACCGGCGAGGCCCTAGGCCAAGTGCTCAAGCTGAGCGCGGAGGAGGATGCAGGATGCAAGCATGCCGAGGCCGGTGGTTTCGCACTGGGAATCACCCCCTACTACGCAAGCTTGATGCATGCAGAAGACACGCAATGCCCCGTGCGTATACAAGCCGTGCCCGTGGCAGCGGAGCAAACCGAGAGCGCGGGCGACATGCGTGACCCGCTCGGCGAGGAGACGCACGAGGTCGCTCCGCACTTGGTGCAGCGCTATCCCGATCGCGTGCTGCTGCTCGTGACCGATCGCTGCGCCGTGTACTGCCGCTTCTGCACGCGCTCGCGCATGGTAGGGGACGGCGGCGGCCC
>JAYWGI010000051.1:0-9575 GCA_043779025.1 Myxococcales bacterium | reverse complement strand
CAATGCCTCGACGCCGCGGATATGCTGCGCAGTGCCCGCGCGAAACTCGGCGAGGCCCAGCACGTGCTCAAAGGCGCCATCGGACATCGCGATAGAGTGGGGCCCCGCTGCCCGCTCAAAGCTGGCCACAAAAGTCGCCGCGGTGAAGGCCGATCCATCGTGAAACCGCAGACCGGGCCGCAGCTGAAACGTGTACACGCGGCTGTCGGCGTTGCTGCTGTAGCTTTGAGCGAGGTAGGGCGTGAGCACGCCCGTATCATCGATCTCGAAGAGCGAGCCATAGATGCTTGGAAAGATGAGGGCTGAGAGCCCATCGCCGGAAGTGGCGGGGTCGAGCGTGCCTACATCGGCATAGGTCGCCAGTTGCAGCGTGCTTTGGCCGGTCCGGCTAGGCGGCAGTGTGGTGAGCGGTAGGGGAGGTGTCTGGGGGCCGCATCGACGTGCCGCAGCGGCGCCAAGCAGCAAGACCAGGCCGCTGAGAAGCGAGGCCGCGTACAGCTGCTTCAAGACCGGCGCTCCACAACGAGAGCATTGGAAAGGAGCGTCGCCGAGACACCGATCCACGTGAGCACGAGCGCCGGTGCTAGCACCAACCACGGTGCGCCCAGAATCGCGTCTTGGCCCTCATAGAGCATGCGGCCCAGCGTGGGCACTGGCGGTGGGCACCCTACGCCAACATACGCGAGCGCCGTCTCAAGCAAGATCATGGGAGCCACAGTGAGTGCGACAAGCCGCAGCGCAAGGGGCATGACGTTGGGCAGAAGATGACGCCAAAGAATGTGGACGTCGCGCGCGCCGAGTGCTCGCGCACCCACAATGAAATCGCGGCGCGAGACTTCGGCAGCGCGCGCTCGCACCGTCACTGTCATCCAAGGCCACGAGACGGCGGCCATCAGCGCGGCCATGCCCGCCAAGTCTACGCGTCGCACCACACTGCCGACCGTCATGAGTAGCAAAATGGCTGGGAATCCCAGCGCGATCTCGATTGCCACTTGCATCAGGCGATCGAGCCAACGCCCCTCAAAGTATCCCGCAGTGCACCCCAGCACGAGTGCGATCGAAGCGGTGAGCGTGCATGCCAGTACCGTGAGTTCGATGCTGTGAGCGGAAGCCAGCGCCAGGCGCACCAGCACATCTCGCAGCAAGCGGTCGGTTCCCAAAAAGTGCGCGGCTCCGGGTCCTATGGGCCGCCCGTCCGGCATTTGCCCATGCTGGTAGTCGCCATCCCACGCGCTCGACGACGAAAGGATGGGAATGGCAACCACCGCAAGCAAAAGAGCTGCGAACATCCATGCGCCCACACGTGCGCTTGCCGGCCAGCCTGCCGCGCGCGCAGCCGAGCGCAATGGTTCAGGTCTCATGCGCGGTGGCCTTGTCCTCGAGCCACGCAGAAAGGTGTGCGGCGAAGCCCGGATCGAAGATGCCGCGCCGCAGTTCGTTGACCTGTTCACGGCGAATTTGTACGCGCTCGGAGCTCGCGGTGTCATGTCTTAGTCGTACGCGCGCATGATCGGGCGCGTCGCGGTCGAGGATCGCAAGCATCGGTGTTTGCAGGGTAGCAAGGGCCGCGCGGAGCGTGCGATCGTCACGTGAAGATCGCAGAAAGGCGCGCGCGACATCGAGTCCGCGTTTGTCCAACATGCTCCCCACCGTTACATCGCCACGAGCAGTCCGGGTGCGCACCCACGCCGCGAGCGCAAGGCTGCCCCAACCGGGGATCGCGCTTGCGTTGCGTGCCCCGGCGCATGCATCAGACCAAAGAGGGGACGCCAGTGCAGTGAGGGAAATGACGATGCTAGGCGCGCGCGCCGCCAACTGAATGGCCACGTGCGCGCCTTCGCCATGGCCCATCAAGTGCGCACGCGAAATGCCAAGCGCAGTGAGTACATCCAACGCATCTTCGGTCCAGCTGTCCTCGTTGTACGCATAGGCGTGTGCCCCCGGGCGTTCGCTCTCGCCGTAGCCCGTCATGTCCGGAATGATGCACATGTGGTTTGCGCACAGTGCGTCCACAATGGGCGACCAAACATGTGCGTCACTGAGAGCGCCGTGCACGAAAAGAATGGGTGTCCCGTGACCCAGGATACGCACACACATGCGCGAGCGCGCTGTGCGTATGTCCTTGGTGCCCGGAATGTGGTGCATCGCTCGATGCTCGCTATCGTTTGCGGCCTCCGTGTGCAAGGCGAACACCGTGCATCGCCATGGTGTACTGCAAAAAACCTCACAAGAATGTTCTTGGTGCGCCGCTGAGGCCTCAAGCGGGCGCAGAAATTTGCCCAAGAAACAGTGTGTGTGCAGAGGCGGGGGCGCCCCGTACACCGTGTGATTGTGTCCTACACGCGAACGATCTCTTGATAAGACATTATTTGTCCTACCTGCGTGGATCGCATGTGAAAGAGCTCCATCTGAGGGCCACGGAAAAAATAGAAAGACCATGGATTGATTCCACTTTTGGCCGTCACGTACAGTCGTCCTCGTACCCGGCGACTGCGCCATCAGGGATATTCGAGGAGGCTGTCAATGAACGCGAAGCGAAGTAACCTAGCAGTGGTGGAACAATTGGAACTGAGCATGCCAGAGCCGGGGCAGCAGCCCGAGTCCGGCATCTTTGTCAAGGGAGTGCGCTACACCGGCGAAGAGTCCGAGGACGTCGCTGAGACCGTCGGCGAAGGGTCGACCGAGGAGGTCGTGACGCGTGAGCAGCGCCGATCACGTCGCAAGCGAGAGGTGCGCGCGAAAACCATTAGCGTCAAGCGCATGACCAAGCGCGAGCTCGAGCTCGGTCGCATGCTCTACCCCGACATGGAAATCTCGCGCCCCGTTACGCGCGCCGAGTGCTTGGGTGCAGAGCGCCCATGCCCTTTCGTTTCCTGCAAGCACCACCTGTTTTTGGACGTTTCCGCCAAGACCGGCGCCATCAAGCTCAACTTCCCCGACTTGGAAGTGTGGGAGATGAAAGAGACTTGCGCGCTTGACGTCTCAGATCGCGGCGGCACCACTCTCGAAGAAGTGGGTGCAATCATGAACCTCACCCGCGAGCGCATTCGCCAGGTCGAAGTCAAAGGCCTCGCCAAGCTCAAGGCACTTCGCGACATGATGGCACTGCGCGAGTACGTGGATGAAGGTCCAGTCGGAAAGCGCCGCCTACCTGTCTTGGCGCCCGTGGCCGCCGACGAAGACGAGGACGACTTCGCTCAAGAGGCTTGAGCGACAGCTCAAAACCAAAAGCGCCGCGGGGCTCCTCCTCCCTCGCGGCGCTTGTCTTTTGTGGTTCAAATGAAGCGTGTGCTCTGCACGCAATCTACACGGAAAGGGGCACCGCATCCAAGTCGGGGCGGCGCTCTTGCATCCCCTTCGCCCAGCCCATCGTGTAGCGCGCATTGACTTCGCTCAAGGCGCAAAAACCCTCGACGCCGGCGACGTCCTTGTACCGGAACGCATCAATGCCGAAGGGGCCAAAGTAGCCGGTGCGCGTGAGGGCCGGAGCCACCACATCGAAGGCCGCGATCAGTGCGGTGCGCTCGTTATGGCTCAGCTCATCCAAAGTCGCGAGGCGGCTCGAAACCCACTGGCCCTTGCGATCGCTCTCCAGCGCTGTGGGCTCGCCCCGCGTGAGCGTGCCGTCGGCCGCGAGGTACCCGTGCAGGCCGAACTCGGCGAGCACGTGCACGTAGGGAACGACCTCAAGACCTGGACCATCACGCAGCGCGCTCTCACACCATGACCGCGCCGCGTTCTTGAGCGACCCCATGTCCAAGCGCTGCCGGCCGCGACCTGCAAAGCCAAAAGGGCGCTTGCACAACCACCCGGAGCCAATGCTCGGGTTCTCGATGGCTGTCTCTAGTTCGCCCATGTGCCGCACGTAGCTGGCGCCTGGCAGCCCAAGCCCCAGGCCAAAAGAGAACTGCCTTGAGTTGGCGTGCTTGAGTACCTCCATACGCGGTGCGTCGACGGGCAACACCCCATGCGAGCGCAGTAGGGTGCGTGCGCGATCGGTCATCATCCAGGCCATGCCTATATGCCGATTGCCGGCGGGAAGCGTGTCACCGAAGTACACATCACCCGGTGCCAGCAAGTCTGCGACGGCCAGAGCAAGCGCTGCACGTTTCTCGTCGAGCGCAGGGATGGTGCGGGGCGCGCTGGGCTTGGCCAGCTCTTCTTCCGCGTCAAAATTCAAAAGCCAGAGGTGGGCCATGCTTCAAGTTCCGTTAGAAATTCATTTGTGTATCCTGCACGTAAGCGCGGCTTGCGCTCCAAGTGCTTGCCCTTCATGAGCATGGGACTCCACGGCGAGGGAAGATAGCCGCGCCAGCCCTCGAAGTCACTTGCTCCGGTAAACACCTTGAGCCAATGCAGGGCAAACGCCACATGGGGCAGTTCTTCGTCGCCGACTTTCTCCTGCAGTTGCGCTCCAGCCTCGTCGCCCATGGCGCGAAACTCAGCAGCAAATCTCGCCGTGTGGTCGATATTGGCTCCCTCCAACCCTACGCCCATCACCGCGCAGTAGGACGCTGCAGACTCGCAAGCGGGCACCCGCGCCCAGAACCAGTCGCGCACTGGGAAATCCCCCAAGGAAAAGCCTGTGGTCTGCAAGTAGTTCTGGTACATGGCCATGTGGCGCACTTCGTCGTCCAAGATGTTCATAAGCCCGCGCTTGAACGCTTGAGGCGTATCGGGGAAGGCGAGCACGGCCCAAGCCATCAGCTCGGCGGCCTGCAGTTCGTGGTGCCAAAAGCGATGTACGAGTTCTGCGCGACGCTCCACGTGCGCGAGCGCTCCCCGCGTCTTAGCCTTCTTGGCGCGCGCTGTGACGTGCAGCCCCGGCGGGCGTCCGGGGGCCAGAATGCGCTCGGCCGGCCGCCGCACCGCGTGCTCGCGGCTGCGCGGTGGCGGGGCCGTCTTGTGAGACAATTCACTGGTCGTGATGTAGGCGCGCGCCCAGTCCTCGAGCGTGTGCACATGAGGACCAAAGCCTATTGCTGAGGGCGCTGCTTCCAAGAATTCCGCTGGGTTCATAGCTCGTGATAAGGGACTACCATGCTTTTTTCGCAAGCGCTGATCCCTACCCTCAAAGAGGCACCCCAAGACGCCACCAATGCCAGCTACACCTGGCTGATGCGGGGGGGATACATCCGTCGTATCGGCGCCGGAGTGTACGACTTTTTGCCGTTGGGCTTGCGCGTGCTCCGCAAGGTCGAGGCCATCGTGCGCCGCGAAATGGACAAGGCGGGCGCGCTCGAGATCTTGATGCCCGCGTTGCTGCCGGCCGAGTTCTTTAAAGAAACCGGCCGCTTCGACAAGTTTGGCGACAACCTGTTTAGGCTGAAGGATCGTAAGGGCTCGGAGATGCACTTGGGCCCCACGCATGAGGAGATCGTCACCGACATCGCGCGCCGGGAAATTCGCAGCTACCGCGACATGCCCAAGAATTTGTATCAGGTGCAATCCAAGTTCCGCGACGAGCCCCGGCCCCGAGGCGGCCTGCTCCGCTGCCGTGAGTTCATCATGAAGGACGCCTACTCCTTTGATGTGAGCGAGGAGAACGCTAAGCTCAGCTACGAGCGCATGCGGCAGGCGTACTGCAACATCTACGATCGCCTTCGGCTCAACTACCGCATGGTTGCAGCCGACGCGGGCGCCATGGGCGGCAGCACCAGCGCCGAGTTCCAAGTTCTCGCCGACTCGGGTGAGGATGCCATCGTGGCCTGCGACAAGTGCAACTACGCCGCCAATGTCGAGGTAGCGGCGGTGCGTGCACCCGCGGCGGCCGCGGGCGACGCTTCCATGTCGTCGTTGACGAAGGTGGAAACGCCCAAGGTGAAGACCATTGCGCAGCTCTGCGCCTTTCTCGCCGTGGAGCCCAGCAAGACGCTTAAGAGCTTGGTGTATGCTGCACCCACCGGAGAGCTCGCGCTGGTTGTGCTGCGTGGCGACCACGAGGCGAACCCTGTGGCCGTCTCCCGCGCCATGGGCGTGGACGAGGCCTTCTTGGCCGACGAGGCGCAAGTCAAAGAGGCTACAGGCACCTACTCGGGCTTTGTAGGTCCTGTTGGCTTTGTTGGTAAATTGCTCGTAGATCGCGCGGCTTCGGTACTTGTCGACGGTGTCGCTGGCGCCAACGAAAAAGATGTACACCTCACCGGAGTAAACCATGGCCGTGACTACACAGGCGCCGTGAGTGATTTGCGCATGGCCGCCAGTGGCGACGGTTGCCCCATGTGCGCGGACGGCGTGCTCGCCACCTACAAGGGCATCGAGGCCGGTCACATCTTCATTTTGGGCACGCACTACAGCGCACAAATGGGTGCGACATTTCTCACCGAGACGCAAGAGACCAAGCCCATCGTCATGGGCTGCTATGGCATTGGCGTGTCTCGTTTGGTGGCGGCGGCCATTGAGCAAAACAACGACGCCGATGGCATTCTCTGGCCCATGACGCTCGCGCCCTACCAAGTGTACCTGTGCACGTTGGGCGCGGAGCAAGCCGTGATGGATGCTAGCCGCGTGCTTTACGATGAGCTCACTGCGCTCGGAGTCGAAGTGCTCTGGGACGACCGCGATGAGCGCCCCGGCGTGAAGTTCAAGGATGCGGATCTGCTCGGCATGCCTATGCGTGTCACTTTGGGTGCCAAAGGCTTGGCTGCGGGCGAAGTGGAGCTCAAGCCACGCACGGAGAAGGACCCAAAGAAGGCCGAGCTGCTTGCGCTTGCAAGCGCCGCCGAGATCATTGCCGCACGCGTGCGAGCTGCCATGGTCTGAGCGCGGATACTTGTTCTCAGCGCGGCGCTGCGCGGCGATGGCGCGGCGCTGCGCGGCGATGGCGCGGCGCAGCGCGCACAGGAGCTGCGCTAGGCCCTGCTTTCAGACCAGCCTCGTAGCCGGCGCGGCACGTTTGCAGTGCGGCCAAAGCCGAGGCCTTGAGCCCACGCAAGTCGCTTGTCGCGACCGACAGCTGCTCGGCATTCAAGCTCGTGGTCTTGTCATCGAGCGGAATGCATTTGCACAAGGGCACGCTGAGGTTGGTATCGTTGCATGCTGCACGTTGTTGAACTACGTCACCATCGTGGGGGAGCTGCGTCGCGACGCGCAAGAACTCGGGGCTCTCGGAGTCCAGGGCAACAAACGCGCGGAGGCCGCTGGGCGCCTGGAACACCAGGTCTCCGTCCTTGTCGAGTTCGCTTGTTGTGCCCTCTGCGGCGAGCAGCGCGCGCATACGGTCGCGTACGGGAGCGATGCGCGCGGTACCCTCTTGGGGCAGGCGGACTGAGCTGCCTTGGGCTGACAAGGCCTTGTGCCCGCTATGAGCGGCGCGGCCTTGCAGGGGCTTGGGAAGATCGCGCAGCACGCCTGCCAAAAACTGCAGGGCACGTGGGAGCAAAACGCGCTGCTCGTCAGCGCTCTGCACACTCTGGTCCACACGCAAAATGCTGAGGTGATGCAGCTCATCGCTGGAGACCAACACCCATCGTCGCTCGCGGTTGAGCCGCGCCATGGCCACGTAGCGCTCGTCGGCGGTCGCCATGTTCTTGCGCGGACGCTTGAGCACAATCTCCACACGCATACGGCCTGGGGCCGAGAGATCGAGTACATAGCCACGAGTATCATCGCGAAGCAGGTAGCGGTCTTTGCCGAGGCTCTTGATGCTTGTGCCGGGGGGCGCCTCAACCCGGGCGCTGTGCTTGCTTCTGACAACGCTCGCGTGCATCGGGCGATGTGACGCGGCGGCGGCGGCCGGCCTCACGTGATGCGTATGCGGCGACGCATGCGCTACGCCAAGCGCGGCAGGAATAAAAAACCAAAGCACCCGGTCTCCGCTAACGCGGAGCGCCAGGAGCCATCAAGCTGATTCTCACATCATATTGCCGGGGTTGCTGGGCGTGCTGAGCGGGTCTCCGTTGCCACCGCTAGAAGCGCCTGCCGCTTCGCGAAGCACCTGCGCAGCAGTCGCGATGGCGCGGATGCCGCCTCGGAACTGGCCCTGCGCTTGGGCTTCGCCGCCTAACATTTGCTCGGACGACAACACGATGTCACCACGTAAAATGCTGCATTTGGCCACCGCCACGCGCGCATTGATGTCGTTGCAGACCTCAAGCTTTTTGGCTTCGTCGCCGGGCAACTCGTCGCCGCCCCAAAGCGACACCAAGCGCAAATATTCGGGGCTGTTCTCGTGCACGCTGACAAACAGCTTGATGCCTTCGCGCTCAAAGTTGACATCGCCATCGCCGTCGATGCTTGCGTCGGTACCCTCGCCCGTCAGCATGTCGGAATAGTGGCGCGCAAGAGGACCGGCGGCGCCCACCGTGAGACTTTGGCTCGTCGAGTCCGCGGTGCCAAGCACCGAGGGCGCACGCTGCCCGCGCGACGGGAGCTTCTTCTCAGCCTCCTTGAGGTACTCGAGTGCGCGCGGCATGAGCGCCACCATATCGTCATCCGTGGCCACCAGTTGCTCAATGCCCAGGGTGACAACTTTGGCTTTGGGCATGTAGCTAAACTTAACCCAGCGCCTGTCACTGTTCAGCTTCGACAGCGTGCGCAGAACTTCGGTGCGCTCGCTTGCGTTCTTCACCGCCCACTGCGTGGGTCGTTCTAAGCGAAAGAAGTGAGGCTTCTCGGTACTGAGCATGTAGCTCTGGGCGCCCGAGCGAAACACGACGTCATTGTCGTTGTCGGTGGTGGCTTGTAGGCCCAGCGCATTGAGCTTTTCGGCAAGGGCTGCGGCGCGGCCCGCGCGGTCGCGTTTGGAGGGCGCCGCTGCGCTGCTGGCATCAAGCTGGGCTACCGGTTCGGGTGGTGCGCTTGCTGCGGTTGCTGGAGCAAAAGCAGGACGACCGCAGGCCGTGCTGAGGGCCGCGAAAACCAAGCCGAAAGTGAAGAGAGAGTAGCGCATGTACAAAGCGTGACAGTCCGCCAGACGCACGCAAGGGCGGCCCGCGAAACAGCTCCTACAGGTAGGTGCAGACGTGATGAGACCCGTGTCGCGCGGTCCCGGATTTGCTAACGCGCGGCGGCTTGCGTGGGGCTCAATTGTCGTCAGGGATGCGCGCGCTCATCCAGAATGAGCCGTGCAGCGTCGCACCGACCACCGGGGTACCTTCAACCAATTCGGGGTCGGCCACCACGTCGAAACATCCACCAAAGGTTTCGACTTCGAGGTGCCAAAATGAGTCGCCCGTCGTTGGGTTCTTGATCTCCTCCGCCGCCAAAACTTTACCCGTGATCATGGCCTCAGGGCGCGGGCCCCCTTCGTGAAACGCGCCCGTGGGTACCAGAGATTGCGCGTCGAGTTTCACCTCATCGTTCTGTGACTCGAGGAAGGCAGATTCGTCGGCAAAGATCTCCATGCCGTGCGAGAAGGCAGTGACTTGCACGGTGATGGTTTTGCCCAAGTCGGCGCGGTGAACCACGGTTGCAAAGTTGGGGATGTCCACGATCAGCGGATAGTCGAAGGACTCGGCATCGGGGTTGATCTCCAAGTGCAACGCGCCGTCCAGCTCTTGCTCCTCTGCACGCAGATGCCCGGATACGCGCCCCTTGATTCGGGTACGGCCATAATAATGTATATTGCACGAAAC
>JAYWGI010000050.1:0-9608 GCA_043779025.1 Myxococcales bacterium | reverse complement strand
TCGTGATCACCTTCGTGTTCTTCGCCCCAAATGTGAGTTCTTTGCTCACCATCATCTGCTTGCGGATGGAGGCCGTGATGGCCAGTTCGGCTGGGCTGCTCCCTTGATCCATGGCCGTGAGCGGCCGAGCCTCGGGCTTCATCGGCGTAGGCAACGGAACGCCTGGCATCGGCACAGGATGAGGGACTGGCTGCGGATCTACAGGCGCGGGCACAGCGGCGTCTGGGGTGCGCTTTGGGCGGCGATGCCGCACCCCGGCGTCCTCCGCAGGCCATGTTTCGGTCCATGGCTCGTACTCCTCGCCTTCACCCCACGCCCACGCTCCAGGAGAATTCTCAGGAGTGAGCGTGGGGGCCTGCGTGGGCGTAGAGCTGGCGGTTGGGGCGGGCGCAATTTGCATGTTGGGCGTGGCGACCGGAGGGGGCGGTGAGGCACATGCGACCGCAAAAGCGCAGACAAGCGACAGCCCGAGGCTCAAGGAGTTGGGCGCAATGGCCGCGGCGACCGCCGCACGAGGGGAGTGAATTTGATGCATCTTGCAATGACCTTAGCAAGGCGCATGCCAAGCCGAGTTATAAGCAAATTCACTTGCAATTGCAGTTTGGGCACCGCCTAAATGCCTCGCTCATGCCACAGGTGAGGCGTTTTGCCGCACGCGTAGGGCACGCCGTACGAGCACCTCAGTGCAGGGTGCGTCGCCAGTCGCGCTATCGCCTAGGCAGTTCCAGCTCGCTGATGTCCGCGTGAAGCCCGGTGAGCGTGATGTCGTCGAAGCGTGCAGAGTCCACGGAATTGCGCGGGTCCAACATGGCGACGCGCCAATCGGCCGGAAGATCCAAAAACCCATCGTTGTACAGATGCTCGTATGTGGCATCGCAGATGGCATCGCATACGACAGCGTAGATGCGCGGCTCTGTAAGAAACGACTGCGTTTCTGCACGCAGCTTTTGCTTGCGGGTGCGGGTGCGGGACAGCATTTCCTCGCACGCGTAGGGTACAAATGTCTTGAAGAACACGCGCTCAAAAGCCTGCCGGAACCTGCCGAACTGCGACGACGAAATCTTGTAGCCTGCCCCCGAGATAGCTTCCGACAAGAGCGAGTCACGCACGACGCGACGCACCACCTCCTCCATCTGACGCGGCATCTCCACCATGAGAAAGTCCCGCAACACGGAGGTGAGCATCAGCAAGAGATCGTTGAGCTCCGGCGTGCTGCGTGCCAAGTGCCCATCGCGCAGTTCGCGAAGCGTGCGCTGCAGCCCGTTCTTGGCCTGCTCCAGAACCTCGGCACTAGGGTACTCAAAGCCTTCGAGCTCGCGCAAGATCGCGCCCTCCGCGCGAGAGAGCGCGTGGAACAGCGCTTGGTCGGCATGGCGCATCGCTTTGGCCTCGCCAACCCCGCCGCGGATGCGTTCGTGCAGCTCACTCTGAAAAAACACGCGCGCAAACCGTTTGGAAATCTGCGGCATCTGCCGCTCGAAAAGAACCGCCACCCGATCGGTGCGGAAGATTTTGTCGAGCATGGCGCGCATCGTGTGGATGAGCTCGGTCTCACGTAGTTCGCGCGCCGCAGGAGTTACAGTCTGCGTGCTCTTGTGCCGAACGGCCGCGCGCTGCAACGCTTGCAGCTCCCGAATGACCTGCGCCGTGATGGCGTCGAGCTCTTCGCTGGTCTCCACGTCGCTGCGGTAGTGCACAACCTTGGCCTCAATCTGCTCGTCGCGAAGCGCCATCGCAATGTCCGCGAGCGAGAGCTTCTGCTCCGCCGACATATGCCCCTGGGCATTCGGTCGAGGCAAGTCAGGCGGCGCCGGGCGACGCAATGGCACTGGCGGAGGCGCCGGAACGGGCAGGGGAACCCCAAGCTGCGACGCTCGACGAGGCGGAGGCGGAGGCGCTCCTGGAAGCGACCCGCGCGAAGGTGGCACAGGAATACGCGGAGCCGAATGCGGCATCACGATGCTCGGCGCCGAAGGGCGTGGAGGCGGCAGTGGCGGGCGCTTTGCATCCATGTAGCCCACAGTGTCTCTCAAATCGCCCAACTCTGCAAAAGCACAATCGGGTGTGACTCCAAAGGAGTCACACCCGATTGTGCTTTTGAGCGAAGCGAAAGGCCCCCGAACGGATCCGCCGTTCAATGCAAGCCGGCGCCACCCCAAACAAATTCGCAGGTCAACTTCGGAGGCGTTGAGCCCTACTTCACCGCGTTCTGGATGGCAGTGCAGATCTCTGCCTTCAGCGTGGGGCCGCAAACATCGCCGCGCACGGCCGCGAAAAGCTTCGCCCATTCGGCCTTGTCGGCCTCCGAGGATTCGACCGTCTTGAGCTTTCCTTTGAGGCGCTCAAAGGCCGCTGCGTCCTCGTTGCGGATGCGGGCAGTAAGCGCTTTGGCAGCCTTGGCGCCCGTGTCTACCAGGGCCTCTTTGAGCTCGGGCGGCAAGCTAGCAAGTTTGTCGCTCGAGAAGAGCAAGCCGCCAATCGCGATACCCGAAGCCATTGGATTCACGTACTCAAGATGCGAAGCCCACTGCAGCTGCTCGGCCGCGATCGCAGGTGAGTTGACGACGTCAACGCGGCCCGAAGAAAGGCCGTGGCCGATTTCGGTGACTTGCACGGTCTGGCTGGGCACGCCCAGGCGCGTGAGGAAGGCCTTGCCGATGGGGTCGCCTGGCAATGCGTAAGGGTGCAAGCTCTTGAGATCGGCAGGCGAGGCCACTCCCTTGCCCTTCGACATCAGGTGCGCAATGCCCACGTCGCCCCAGCCGAGCAAGGTGACCTTTTGCTTGGTAAACTCGGGCTCAAGCAACGGCTTCACCGCGTCGCGGGCGCGATCGAGCTTGGCCCAATCGGCGCCGACGACACCTGGAAGCTGGAGCGCGAGCACGTCGCGGTTGAACTGGCCAAGACCGGTGGCGGTAAAGGCTGCTCCGTCCAGCTGACCATTGCGGATCTTCGCCGACATCGCGATCTCATCACCCTGCGTGCCGTTCCAAAAGAACTGCAAGTCTAACTTGCCTTCGGTGCGCTTTTTGAGGCCTTCGGACCAGGTCTTGAACACCTTGCCCCAAGGAGATTGCGCAGGGGCCAGCGTACCGATCTTGAGCACGATCGGATCGGCGTGTGCCTCCGAGGATGCCGTGACAGCAGCAAAAACAATGGCGACGAAGGCGTAGAATTTCTGGTTCATGACTGAGACTCCTGAAGATGCTTGTTGAATGAGCGAACCCATGGGTTTGACGCCCAAGTATTCGCTAGACGTAGTTCGCAACGAGTCCGACGGAAGCGTCGGCTCAAAGATTCACTTCTTTTTTGCCGGCGCCTTTGAGGCTGGTGCGACGGGTTTCGAGGGCGCTGCGGGCTTGGCTGGGGCTGCAGCCGACGGCGCGGCAGGCAATGCGGGCGCCGACGAGGTTGCCTCTGCATTTTTTGCGGGCGCCGCTGGGGTCTTTGTCGGGCTCGGTGCTTCGTCCGCCATAAAGTCGTCTGGGTCTGCACCGATGTCGGTCTTGACCTTAGGGTCGAACCCACAAGCCAAAAGTCCGGCAGGCTCGATCGCACGGCGGGCGCGCCGCTGCGCAATGGTGTTGGCCATGCCGAACTTGCTGTCGATTCCAATCTTCGTGCTGAGCACCTCCTTGAGGAGCGAATCATACAGCGGGCGGTCTTGCATCACGCACGCGTAGCTGCGCGCGTAGCTGAGCAGGGTGAGCAGCGCCTTGCGATCTGTTTTTTGCAGCGCGAGCTCGAACATCTTCTTGGCTTCTTCGGGCTCTGCGCCGGCCGAGCGTGCATGGTAGCTGCCAAGCGCGACCAAGGAATTGCTGTGGTAATAGTCGGGGTCTAGCGCCATCGAACGCTCCATCAAGGCGACCGGAATGTACAGCTCGGCCACCGCGGCGGGGTCGTCCTTGGAAAGCGTGATGCGAGCGAATTCCGCATAAGATGTCCAGAACAAGGGACCCGCGTCGTCCTTGTCGTCAAACTTGTCGTTCAGCCACGCGCGCAAGCTCGGGTTGTTCTTGCGTGCCTCGAGGTAGCCGTCTTCATGCAGGGCAATGAGCTCCTTGCTGTAGGCGGTCGCGCGCGCGTAGGAATCGAAAGCGCGTTGCTTGTGGTACTTGTACTCTGCACTGGTTTCCTCGGCCGTCTCCATGTCGTCCTGCGCAAAGATAAAACCGTACAGCGTCCAGCTCTTGGTCAGCATGAAGAGCAGGTCTTCATTGTCAGGGGCGATGGAATGCATACCTATCATTTGCGCAAGCGAGCCCTGGGCCGCGCTCCGTGCAAGCTCATAGTCGGTGAGCACATCCACCGACGCTGAAGCCTTTCGAGTAGCGCTGAGCTGACCATTGAGCAGGGTGCGCTTGATACAACCCGTTTGCGTAAGGCCTAGGGACAAAACAAGGGCTAGGTGGGTGAACTTCATGGCTGAGGCGCGACAAACTACGCGGCGCGCAGCTGGAGATCAATGGCGAGGCGGAGAGGGGACTCAACCATGACGCGCTGCGGTGGGCTTCCGGATTCCTGACTGAGCGTCGTCGCGAGGTCCGCGATGTGCGGCCGCAGTGCGTCATGTAGTTGCTGCCTAGGCCGAGCGTTGTTGTCCCCAGCCCCCCGCTTCACGGTAGTGTCTCCCGCCAATGAGCTCAGACAACGCGCCTACACCGACTGCTTGGTCTCTCCCCCTTGAGCGCTTCGACAAGGCGATGGGCAAGTGGGAGGAGCGCCTGTGCGTAGCTGTACTGACTGCAGAGGTGTTGCTGCTCGTAACGTGGGTCTCCATCAACCTGCTGTCTAGCCACAGCTACTTTGCGAACTGGCTCAACTGGATGCAGAACGCATCTTTGCTCAATTTGTTCGGAGGCACGCGAGGCCTGGTCACGCGCCTCACACTGTGCCTTGCGCTTTTGGGCGCAAGCATGGCCACTGCAAAGGGAAAGCACATCAACGTGGACGTTGCGCTGCGCTTTTTGGCGCCCAACTTCCGGCTCCCCGTCGCGGTGTTCGGGTGGCTCGTGGCCGCCTTGGTTTGTTTCGTCACGTCGTGGGGATTTGTTGATCAAATCGCGATCGCAAACTTTCGAATCGATCGCCTGGGGCCGTGCGCCGAGGACCCCACCAAACGCTGTGAGATCACGGCCGTGTCCGAGCTTGCCAAGCTCGGACACGAGATGCGCCGCGACTTGTTTTTGGTCGGCCGGCAAGCGAGCTTGGACCTGAAAACTGGACCGCGCGTGCTGATGGGAAAGCCCTACGACAAGACACTCACCGGCGCCGATTGGAACACGTGGCTCAAGGGAGCCGAATGGGAGCGCTGGTTTGCTGCCGACGATGTGGCTCGCCAAGTGTTGGCGGACGATCGCGCTGCGGAGAGCAAATCACCTAGCATTGTCATGCCGGGCGGAGGCGAAGAAGTGAGCGGCATCCTGGTGCGCGACTTCAACCTGGTCATCCCCTTTGGCCTTTTGGTCATTGGATTGCGCTTCTTGCTTCGCATCCTGCTCGCGCTCGGAGGCCGCGTTACGGTGGACCCAGACGCCGCGCACGCGGATGACGAAATTGAGGCTGCTCACCCGCCAACCATGGCCGCTGGAGTGCCCCAATGAGCCTCGCATCGCACGACTCCAAACTAAATCCGACCAACACCCGCAAGACCTTTGCGGTGGCCGGCGGCGCTGCGGCGGCTGTTGCTCTTTTGAGCGGCTCCTGGGTGGCGGGTGCGGTGATCCTATGTGCGCTCTTGGGCGCACCGCTCTTTGCTGTCATGGGCGGAGCAAGCGTGGTTTCTTGGTTGCGTCACGCCGACGTGAGCTTTCACCACGTGCGATTTGTGGCTCCGCGCGTGCTCGATGACCACTTCGCGGGCTCGCCCATTTTGGTCACCATCCCGCTGTTCACCTTCTTAGGCTACGTGCTGGCGCGCGCCAAGACCGCCGAGCGTTTGGTGCGATTCGCAAGTGCGCTCTTGGGGTGGTTGCCGGGCGGCTTGGCCATTGTGTGTGTGGTCACCAGCGCAGTATTTACGCTACTCACGGGCGGTAGCGGCGTGACGATCATCGCCATTGGAGGCCTGCTTCTGCCGGCCCTCAAAAAGCAAGGCTACTCGGAGCGCTTCTCGCTCGGTCTACTCACTTCGGGCGGGTCGCTGGGGCTCTTGCTGCCGCTCTCGTTGCCGCTGCTCATCTACGCACTGGTCGCTCACGTCGACACCAACGTCGCAAGCCAAGCCGTGCTGGTGCCAGGCATGGTGGTGCTCGCCTTGTTCGTGCTCTACTCAATCTACGTAGGCGTCAAAGAGAACGTGCCGCGCACCCGCTTCTCGGTACGCGAGCTGGCGCTGGCGACCAATGAGCTCAAGTGGGAGCTAATGATCCCCGTCATCTTGGGCATCTCCATTGCGGTGCTCGGGCGCCCCATCGACGAGAGCGCAGGCATCGTTGTATTCTACACTATTATCATCGAGACGATGGTGTACAAAGACATCTCACTGCGCCGTGACGGCGTGGGCGTCGTCAAGTCGGCCATGTCCATGGCGGGCGCCGTGATCCTCATTCTCACCATGGCCAATGCGCTCGTGAACTACGTGGTGCAGGAGAAGATCCCCGACCAAGTGCTCAACTCCATGATCAACATGGGGCTCGACAAATCATGGCAGTTTCTGCTCGGGATGAATGTGTTTTTGCTTGTGCTTGGCATGGTGATGGAGGGCTTCAGCGCCATCTTTGTGGCCGTACCGCTGCTCATGCCATTCGCCGCACGTTTTCACCTCAGTCCCTTTCACGTGGGAATGATCTTCCTCATCAACTTGGAGCTCGCGTACTGCATGCCGCCGCTGGGGTTGAACCTGTTCATCGCCGGTTTCCGCTTCAACGTGGCGCCTACCCGCCTGTACCGCCCCATCCTGCCGTTTTTGGGGCTGCTCACTGTTGCGCTCCTCTTGGTGAGCTACATTCCGAGCATCTCGACCATCGCGGTCAGGAGTCGCATCGCCGCTGAACGCGACAAGGCGCTGGCGCGCGGCGAAGCGCCTCGGGAGTCATGGCTGCTCGAATGCGTGCAGTACGACCCCACCAATCCCCTGCCGTGCACCGAAGCCGATATCAAAGCCTACCCTGATGGGAAGCTACCGGTAAAAGACGAGCCAGAGCACCTTGCACCCACCGCGGCGCCCGCAGGCGGCACCGAGAGCGACGACGACTTGATGAAGGAAATGCAGTCCGATGGCCCGGCCAAAACGGGCCCCAGGCCCGAAGCCAAAGCACCCTCGGCAAAGGACGACGACGATGCACTCATGAAGGAAATGATGGGGGATTAAGAGACGCTCGTCTCTTCTTTGGTCATCAGGCCTTCCACACACAGTGTGGGAGGCCTGAGCCTTCAGTAGCCTGCAGAGTGCACTTGATGGAAGCGCTCGGCGTTCTCTTGCTTCCTCGCGCGCTTGCGCTTGCGCGACCTTGCCCCCAATGAGCGGAAACCCCCTCTGTCCTGCTGGACGATTATGAACATCAGACGCCAGTGCGCCTACCCGCATGCAACATGCTTTACACTTGTCGCCCTTCGCTCCATTCGGGCGTCGGTTCACTCAACATTGGCGGCACCACGTTGTCGGTGGCGACTGGCTTCTCGTGCGTGTGCATGTTCCTTACTGAGCAATGAGGGTGCGTCGCGTTCGCAGGACTCACTGCTGGACAGCGGCGGCAACTCACTCCTTCGCCAGCACGCCGCGCACGTAGCAGCTGCGACATCGCGCTTGGTACGAGGCCGCACCGCCTACGAATAGCTGGCCCTCGTTGGCCGTGATGCGTTGCGAGCGACACGCGTTGGCGCCACACTTGGCGCATACCGCATGCAGCTTCGTGACAAACTCCGCAATGGCCATAAGCGCGGGGATTGGGCCAAAAGGTTTCCCCAAGTAGTCCTGATCCAACCCAGCGACGATCACACGAATGCCGCGGTTCGCAAGCTGCTCGCAGGCTTCTACGATATCCGCCTCAAAGAACTGCACCTCGTCGATGCCCACAATACGCGTGCGCTCTGCATCTACCAGGGAGAGCAGCTCTTCGGCGTTCGACACCGGCACGGCGTCGAGCCCGAGGCCCTGGTGCGTCACCACCTTGACGTCGTCATATCGATTGTCAACACGCGGCTTGAACAGCTGAACGGGTTGGCGCGCGTACGTCGCACGCTTCACGCGGCGTATCAGCTCCTCGGTCTTGCCACTGAACATCGACCCGCAAACCACCTCGATGCAGCCGCGCGCAGAGGCTCCGCCCAAGGAGGCATGCAACGGCAACATCTGTTCTCCAACCCTGTCGGCACCAATGGCTAAGGTCATGTGCTCATCCCTCTTGTGGGCCCGTGTACACTACTTCTGTAAGTGTCGCAGCGCTTCGCGAACCAAGCTGCCGACGTCGTCGCTTTGCATCCCTCGATCGCCCAGTGCAGCCACTGCACGCGCGGCCTCGGCCGGCTTGTATCCGAGGTTCACGAGCGCCACTTCGACGATGCTGCCGCGCGGCGCCACCGGTTCTTTTGCGGCCCGCGACGGCCCCCCCAGTAGCGACGATAGCTTGCCCTTCAGCTCAAGCACCATGCGCTCGGCGGTCTTCTTGCCAATGCCGGGAATGGACGTGAGGCGCGCAAGTTCGTTGCCCTCAATGGCATGCGCAAGCTCGCCCGCGTCCATCGCGCTTAGAATCAGGATGGCCGACCTGGGGCCAATGCCGCTGATTGCGACGACGGCACGAAAGGCGGCGCGGTCTTCCTCAGAGGCGAAGCCGTAGAGCACCAGTGCGTCCTCGCGCACATGTGTATGAATCCATAAGCTTGTGCGCTCTGCACCATCGCGTTTGGTCTTCCCAAGCGTGCCTAGAGGACAATTCACGTCGTACCCGACGCCCCCGACGTCCAAGATCACGTTGCCGTCAGCTTGTTGGTTTGTAACAACTCCTGTGAGTTTTCCGATCATTCCGGCCACTGTACGGCGAGCATTTGACGCCCTGCGAAATATTTCGTTGCACGCGAGCGAAAGGCGCGCTTAATTGTGCGCGCATGAACACGACCAAACTGCTCTCAATTGCCTCCCTTGTTCTCGTCGCAGCTTGCGGCGGTAACGATCCAGAAGTTAACACCGCTGCAACGGCTCCTGCCGCTGAAGCCAAGCCCTCGGCGGAAGCCGAAGCCAAGATGGCCGCCGACAAGGCTGCCGCTGACAAGGCCGCTGCTGACAAGGCCGCTACTGACAAGATGGCCGCTGATAAGTCTGCTGCCGACAAGATGGCCGCTGACGCGAAGATGGCTGCCGACAAGGCCGCCGCTGACGCAAAGGCTGCCGCCGACAAGGCTGCGGAAGAGGCGAAAGCAGCCGCTGCCAAGGGTGGCAAGGCTGTCAAAGCGGCCGCTAAGCCTGCTCCGAAGAAGTAGTCCGAAGGGCCCTAGCCGGTCCGACGAACGCTCTCCCTCAACAGGGAGGGCGTTTTTTTTTGGTTTGATGCCAAGGCCGGGGTAGAGGACTTCGCATGCTCGCGGATCTACGCAACGAACTCTCGGACCTTCAGAGGCGCCTTACGACGCTAAGGGGGCATCTTTGACCTCGCTAGACTCAAAAA
>JAYWGI010000049.1:0-9639 GCA_043779025.1 Myxococcales bacterium | reverse complement strand
GCCATCAACGTCGAGGAGGTGACCAACACGGTGTTCGAAGGCAGCGTCGCCTCCTGCGCCAAGCTGCGCTTGCTCTCCCGCCCCAACGACGGCTGCCTCGCCGAGATTCGCGCTTTCGAAGAGGTCATGCACGTCGACGTCGTGCAGCTCCCGAACTTGGCCTAAGCGCGCCGCGGCTCATGGTCGCTTCCGTGCGACATGACAGCAATGTCGTGCCGTGAGCGCCATCCCGTTCAAATTTTCTGCCATTTTGCTGATGGAACGCAACTTGCTGCGCGGCGTTCATGAACAAAAGAAGTCTCACCGCATGGTTGTACACTGCAGTTGGCTGCCTAAGCCTGCTGTCATGGGCAGCCTGCAAGAACGAGGACGCAGACTGCTCTGACAACCAAACGGCAACTGCGCGCCTGGACGTTTTTGTACCCACGGCGGAAGTCTACAGCGCGAAGGACGCTTTCAGTCGCGACGTCAAGCGTGTGTCGGTGACCGTGCAGGGCGATACAGGGGAGGCATACCAGCAAGAGCCGGTAGACGTGATGCTCGACCCGCTGGTTTCAAGCGGCTACTACTGCAAGGGAGGCGGGCGGATCGTGGCCTGCACTGCAACACCGGACGGTGACAAGGTTCGCCTCTCGTTGCGTCTGCTCGCGTATGCATCCGGACCTGTCAGTATCAAGCTCGAATGGGGAACTCCGGGCTCCGCGAACCTCCTTTATTCGGGGCGGCTCAAGTGGAGTGGCATTCACTCCATGGAGTGCGGTTGGTACAGCTATTCAGACCTCACTCCGGCCCCGGATTCAGACGGCGGCACAGATGCAGGTACATTCGATGCCGCCGCCCCCATGAGCGACACCATGCCCGCGCATGACGCTGCGACCCCAGATGCCGCGACAGCCGATTCCGCAACCCCGGATGCCGCGCTCTAAGCGCTACTTCTCGTCGCGCCTGATCTCTTCGAGCAGCTCTTCGACGCGCTGACGTGCGTCCTGGCCCGAGTCGAAACTGAAGCGCAGCTCCGGCACGGTGCGCAGCCCCAAGCGCGGCGCGAGCTCCTTGCGGAAGAAGCCGGCAGCGCCCGTGAGCGCTTTGACCAAGGCGGCCTCGTCGGCAGGCGTGGAAACGCCTCGGAGCGTGCGCACAAACACCTTGGCAAAGCCCAAGTCGTCCGTGACCTCGATGCGCGACACCAGTACCTCGCGCAGGCGCGGGTCGCGCAACTCTCCTAGCAAAAGCCCGGAGAGTTCGTCCCGCATGCGTGTGGCTACGCGTGTGG
The DNA here is from genome assembly GCA_043779025.1 of Myxococcales bacterium. Taxonomy (GTDB): domain Bacteria; phylum Myxococcota_A; class Polyangia; order Polyangiales; family Polyangiaceae; genus JAAFHJ01. Next base: position 8,366 of record JAYWGI010000049.1, on the reverse strand, counting down.
AGCGTTTGGCCTCACTCAAAGCTTTTGCTTCACTTCTTCGAGCTCGAAGGACTCGATAATATCAAGCTCCTTCAAGTCTTGGAAACCGTCGACACTGATGCCGCACTCAAAGCCTTCGCTCACGTCTTTGACGTCGTCCTTGAAGCGCTTAAGCGCGCTGATCTTGCCCGTGTAGACGACCTCGGTCCCGCGGATGACACGACAAGCGCCTGCGCGCTTGACGATCTTGTCCACCACGTAGCAGCCGCCCACGGCCATGTTGCGAATGGTGTAAACCACACGCACCTCGGCGCGACCGTTGATCTTCTCGATGTAGAGCGAGGGCAACAAGCCTTCCATCGCTGCCTTCACGTCATCCACCGCCTGGTAGATGATCGAGTAGTGGCGAATCTCAATCTTGTTCTCTTCGGCCAAGCTCGACGCCTTGCCGGCCGGCTTCACATTGAAGCCAATGATCAGCGCTCTCGCCGCGATGGCGAGATTGACGTCGCCCTCGGTCACGGCGCCCACGCCTGCGTGCACAACAAGCAGACGTGCCTTGTCGGTGGTGAGCTTGGTGAGCGTCTCGGCGACGGCCTCTACCGAGCCCTGAACATCACCCTTGAGGATGATGCGCAGCTCTTGCTGACCGTCGGAGTTCATGCGCTTGGAGAGTTCTTCCAAGGACACTCGGGCGCTTGCGGGGATCATGCTCTTGGAGAGCTTGCCCTTGCGTGACTCGGCAATTTCCAAAGCCTTTTTGGGGTCTTTGACAGCGTCGACGGGGTCGCCAGCGCCAGGGACTTCGGACAAGCCCAAGATCTCCACGGGGGTTGAGGGCCCAGCCGAATGCACCGCTTTGCCGTGCTCGTTCATCATGGCGCGCACCTTGCCGAAGCCCGGGCCCGCAAGAACGAAGTCGCCCACTTTGAGCGTGCCGTCTTGCACCAAAATCCGTGCCACGGGGCCCTTGCCGCGATCGAGCAAGGCCTCGAGGACCGTGCCCGATGCAGTGCGGTCGGGGTTCGCGCGCAAGTCCAAAACGTCGGCTTGAAGCATTACGGCATCGAGCAACTCGGGCAAGCCCTCACCGCTCTTAGCCGACACATGAACGAACTGCGTATCGCCGCCCCACTCCTCGGGCTGCAGGCCGATTTCCACCAACTCGCGACGGACGCGCTCAGGCTCTGCCCCAGGCTTGTCGATCTTATTGACGGCAACGATGATGGGCACGCCCGCTGCTTTCGCGTGCGCGGCAGCTTCCTTCGTCTGTGGCATCACGCCGTCGTCGGCTGCCACAACCAAGATGACGATGTCCGTCACACCCGCGCCGCGGGCACGCATTTGGGTGAAGGCTTCGTGGCCAGGTGTGTCCAAGAAGACCATCTCGCCTTTTTCGGTTTGCACTTTGTAGGCGCCAATGTGCTGCGTGATGCCGCCCGCCTCGCCTGCAGCCACATTCGCTTTGCGAATACGGTCGAGCAAGCTGGTTTTGCCATGGTCAACGTGACCCATCACGGTAACGACCGGCGCCCGCACAGGCAAGCTCGACGTATCTTCGCCGGGCGTCTCATCGCCGCGGGCTGCAGCCACGTTGTCTTCTTCGCTGGTGGCCACGTCTTCGACTTCCCAGCCAAATTCGCTGGCTAAAATCTTGGCGGTGTCGGCGTCGAGCGAGGTGTTGATGTGAATGCCCGTCATGCCCATGCCCAACAGGCGCATCAGAAGTTCCGTCGCCTTCATGGACATCTTCTGCGCCATGGTCTGCAGCGTGATGTTCTCTTCGATACGAATGACCTTCTTGTGCGAAGACATCTCTTGTGTCGAAGACACACCGGGGCGGCGACTGCCACCTGGCTGCATGCGGCCAAACGGACGGCCACCGGGGCCACGGCTGTTTGGGCCAAACGGACGCGCGCTTTGTGGTGCACCAGGGCGTCCTGCGGGGCGCGCGCTGCCACGCGGATCGAACTGTACGCGACGCGTCGCGCCACCCGCCAACCCACCACCGATGCCGGTGCGGGATGCATTCGGAGGCACGGGCATGGGAACGCCTGGGCGCCCCGTCCAGTACTCGACCCCGGTCTTCGGGCGCGCAGCAGAAGGCTCAGCCGCCCCCGCGGGATCGTGCGCCAACAACGGCGGAGGCTCCGTGTGCAAGGTCACCACAAGAGACTCTGCGCTCGCAACAACGGGAACTTGAGCATGGATGACCGCCGAGGACGCGTCTACCGACGGCGCCGAAGGAGCGGGCTTGGGAACGGACGCTGCAACCACTTCTCTCACCGACGGCGCGGCCGCCGGAACAAACGCAGGGGCCGCCATTTGGACTTCTGAAGGTGGCGCGGCAGGCACTTGATGCGATGAAGGAATCGAAGCCGTGGACGGCGGCGCGAGGACGCCCACCGCAGTGGCCTCACCGTCGGCCTTGGGAAGGGCGACGCGCCTGCGGACGACCGCACGTGCAGGCTCGGGCTCGGGCGCAGGCCCCATACCCAAGTGCACTTTAAGTCGCGGCATGACATCGTCATCCATCGAACTCATATGGTTCTTAATATCGGGCACTCCAAGCGACTGAAGCACCTCGACCAAAGCCTTGTTTTCGAGTTTCAGTTGTTTCGCAACCTCATACACGCGCATCTTGCTCATAGAGCCTCTACTTTCTTGGCCGACACGTCGGCCGCCGAACGCAACGCAGAACCGTGCCTGGAGGCACGGAGAATTTCATAACCAATGGCCTGGTCCACAACAGCAAGCACAGCGATGTCATTGCGGCCCATCGCCCGTCCCAAAAGCTCGCGCGTGCCAAGCACACACACGCGCCCCTCACGTGCCCATTCACCGACTTCACGGCGCGTCGCGACAGACCCCGCATCTTTCGCGACCACCAAAACAGCATCCGTTTCGTTCATCGCGAGAAAGGAAGCGTCGTGCCCCGCTTGAACAGCGTGCTTCGAGCGAGCAGACGAGAGCAAAGACAGCGCGCGACGCTCTAGTGAGTTTGCAATCTGTTCGGCCCAAGCTATCACGTCTACGTGCACCCGGCCCTTGGTCGCTTTGTTGAAGCCCCCTCGCGAGGCCTTCTCCAAGCAACCGAGTGTAGGATGCACATGAATCCCTCGGCCCTTGCCGCTCACATCAAATGCTAGCTCCGCGACGCCATCGGCTCGAACGAAAGCGGTTGCGCGAGCCAAGTCCTCCTTGTCCGCAACCATGCCGCAGCCCACGCACGTGCGCGCAGGGCGGTGGCTGGAGCCGGAGGAGGGGTTGGTGGGCAGCGTCAAGGTCGTCAAGTGGGGTCTAAGGGGTCCCTGCGCAAGCTTCAGCTCGGAAACAGGTCGTCTTCCTCGGTGATGTATGCGTCTGTGGCGTGCAAGATGAGCTTGGCGCGCTTGATACCGATGCCCGCACGCGATGCGAGCTTGTCAGCTTCTTCGTCATCGACGTCCTCTACCGTGCGGTAGCCGGCCTCTTCGAGCAGTTGTGCCACGCGATCGCTTACGCCGCGCACCAAGCGCAAACGCTCGCCGTCGGTGGGCTTGCCATCACGCGAAAGGATGGCATCTACACGCGTTTTACGCTCGGACTCGACTGTGCTCTCGGCGGCCAAGCGCAAGCTGCGCGCAGCTTCCTTGTCCGCCGAGACGGCCATGAGCACAAGCTCATCGTCCGTGGCCTCTGCAACCTCTTCGAGTGAGCGGAAGCCCACGCCGTACATGCTGCGCGCGCGGGTTGCGTCTACGCCATCCAAACGGGAAAGCGAAGCAATGGCTTCCTCCTCCATCTGACGGAACTTTGACTCGCTGAGGACATCGAGCTTCCAGCCCGTGAGCTGTGCTGCAAGGCGTACGTTCTGGCCCTTGCGGCCGATAGCCAAGCTGAGTTTTTCATCAGGCACCACAAGTTCCATGCGGCCTTCGGCCTCATCAATGATCACGCGGTTGACGGTGGCGGGCGCGATGGCGTTGCATACGAAACGAGCGGGGTCGCGGTCGAACGGAACGATGTCGATCTTCTCGCCGCGCAGCTCTTGCACCACAGCCTGAACGCGTGCGCCCTTCATTCCAACGCAAGCTCCTACCGGGTCCACATCGGCGTCGCGGCTCGTGACCGCGATCTTTGTGCGAGCGCCCGCTTCACGTGCGCATGCGACCACGCTCACAATGCCCTCATAAATCTCAGGCACTTCGGCTTCGAAGAGCTTCTCGACCAAACGCGCATCGCTACGCGAAAGCAAAACCAGGGCGCCGCGTGCTTCGCGGTCTAGTTCGCGCACATAAGCGGTGATGCGATCACCCGGATTGAAACGCTCGCGCGGTGTTTGGTCACGATAGGTGATCACACCTTCGGTACGCTCCAAATCGATGATGAGGTTGTTGCCGCGTTCGAAACGACGGACAACCCCTTTAACCAGGGTGCCCTTCTTGTCTTTGAATTCATCGAACAAGATGTCGCGCTCTTCGTCGCGAACGCGCTGCACAAGCACTTGCTTGGCAGTCTGTGCTGCGATGCGGCCGAACGCGCTGCGGGCTTGCTTTACGCCCAAGATATCGCCGAAGTCAGCGTCTTGCTTTGCAGCCTTCTTGGCATCACGGGCGTGCCAGAAAATTTGGAAGTCCAAGGTCTCGCCCAGCTGAATGGGCTCGTCCGGATTGTTGCCAAAGATTTTGACTGCGTCTTCGAGATCGATCTCCGTCTCGTCGTCCGAGGGGTCGTCAACAACCGTCATGCACTGGAACAGGTCGATCTGGCCCGAGCTCTCGTTGAGCTCAGCGCGGAAGGTACGCGAAAGACCAAACACGCTCTGTGCGGCTTTGCAGATGGCGTCCTCAACGGTGCGCGCCAACTTGTCGCGCTCGATGCCCTTTTCTTTGGCTACGAGATCGATGGCGCGAACGAGGTTGAGGTCGTCGGAGGTAGTGGTTTGCGCGGTCGCCATGCTTATTTTCCTTTAACGTCGTTGCCCGGGCTTGGGGGCTGGGCCGAACTCAAACACCAAGTTTGCGGAGGACACGGCCTCCCACGAAAATGAATGCACGCGCTTGCCGTCGGCAACACGCACACCCGACGCGCTACTCGTCGTGTCGGGCGTCATCACCCCCGAAAACACAGCAGGTGCCCCCGTCTGTGCATCGCGCACCTTGAACTTTGCCTTCTCCCCCGAGAAGCGCTCTACATCGGAAAACGACCGAAGCGTGCGCTCAACTCCCGGCGTGCCCACCTCGAGGTTGTAGCGCTGCGGGATCACGTCGATGGCGTCCAGCGCAGGCGAAAGCTCCTTGGCCACATCCGAACAGACTTCCAAGTCGACTGAGGCCGCTTCGGTCCCGAGCTTGGAGGCATCGCTACCTAGCTTCTCGAGGAGTACGCGGAGCACCCATCCCTGCGCTTCATTCTTGAACTCGATGTCAAAGACCTCGGCTCCGTGCGCACGACAAATAGGGTCCACGACGCGGTCTACCGCTTCGCGATTTAGTGCTTGTGAGGGGGTACGTTGGGTCATTGATCAAAAAAAGGGCGAAGCCCTAAAGGCCCCGCCTGGGATCCTTGAATTGCTTGCGGGGATAGCGCACGCCGTGAAAACTGACAAGGGCCTTCGAAGCGTGTATTGGCCTCTTTTACAATGACCGCAGCAAAGCGCCTTCCATTCGGGTTTATGGTCTTGGCCGCAATCACGGCGGTGGTGCTCAGCGCCACGCTGTTTTGGGCCTTTATGCGTGCTCCTACGGAGCTGCGCATGGGTTTTGTGCAAAAAATCTTCTACTTTCATGTGCCTATCGCGTCGGCGATGTACATCGGTGGCACGGCTACCTGCGTGGGCTCGGTCGGTTATCTGCTCACCGGACGCAAATTTTGGGATGCGCTTGCCGGCGCGGGCGCGCAGCTCGCTGTGCTGTTTGGTGTGCTGACGCTGTCGACCGGTATGCTGTGGGGCAGCAAAGCCTGGGGCCACGCTTGGACCTGGGACCCCCGACTCACGACGGCGCTGCTGTCGACTATGATTTACGTCGCCTATGTGACCCTACGAGCATTTGCGGGTGGCGGCGATGCGGAAGCCAAATTCGCAGCTGCTTTGGGCATTTTTGGCTTCGGCAACCTGCCCATCATTCACTACAGCGTGCAAAAGTGGGCGGGTCAGCATCCCACCGTGCTCACGCAAAAAGGCGGCGGCTTAGGGCACCCAGCCATGTACACCGCGCTAAGCCTGGGCTTCGCCACTTTCGTCGCCTTGTCGGCACTACTGCTTTGGTACAGCACGTCGCTGGAACTTACCGCCCGGCGTGTAGCCGAGCTTGAGGAAGACGCGCTGGACCTCGGATTTGATGACATGAACGAGAGCCACGCACCATGATCACGATGCAAGCCAACGACGCGCCCTCCACGGATGTCCCGTCGACCCCCGAAGGCCGGGGCGCAAGTTTTGTGCCGGTTCAGGGCAGTGAGCAGATGAGCGGTGGAGGCGAACTCGTGGTTGCCGCGTACGCACTGGTGTGGGCGCTTACCCTCGTGTGGCTTCTCAGCATGTGGCGCAAACAAAGCGTGCTGAAGGCCCGGGTGAATCAGCTCGAAAGCCAAATGGAACGGGCCATGACCACGGTAGAAAAAATCTGAATCCGCCATGGGATTGCCAGGCGCCGAACACTTCTTGTTTATCCCAGGCATGTTGATGGTCGGCTTTGTCGCGGGCTACATTTATGGAGCGAAAGCTGCCCGCGCAGAGGCCGACAAGCGCGCCAAACGACGTGCCAAATAGTAAAGTGAGTTGCTGTGAAGGAGTGCACCAATGATTGATTTTTCACTTACAGAAGAGCAGCAAGCCCTGGTCACGATGTCACGCCGTTTTGCACGTGAACGCATCATGCCGGTGTCGGCGCACGCCGATCGCGAGAGCGTGTATCCTGCAGGTGTATTCGAAGCCGCCTGGGAAGCCGGCCTCGTGAACCCAACCGTACCGGAGGCCTTTGGTGGCTTGGGCTTGGGCGAGCTGGACAACACACTTATCACGGAGGAGCTGGCCTACGGCTGCAGTGGAATCCAGACCAGCATCACGGCCAATACGCTCGCCGCTACGCCGCTCATCTTGGCCGGCGACGAGGCACTGAGTAAAAAGTACTTGGGCATGCTCACGAGCGAGCCGGTGTGCGCAAGCTATGCCACCAGCGAACCCAACGCGGGCAGCGATGTGTCGGCCATGGAGTGCAAGTTCACGCAGCACGGCGATGACTTCGTGCTGAATGGCAGCAAGGCGTGGATCACCAATGCGTCGCGCGCGCGCTGGTTCGTCGTGTTTGCAACCAGTGATGCCGCTCTGCGCCACAAGGGCATCGCCGCATTTTTAATCGACGCAGGCACTCCGGGCTTTGAGGTAGGCAAACACGAGGACAAGCTTGGTCAGCGCGCCAGCGACACCTGCTCGCTCACGCTTAGCGATGTGAAGATTCACAAGTCGCAGATGCTTGCGCCCGCCGGCGCAGGGTTCAAGCTCGCGATGAATACCTTCAACCAAACGCGCCCCGACATCGGCGCCAGCGCTGTGGGTCTGATGCGCCGCTGCATGGACGAGTCTGTCAGCTACTCCAAAGAGCGAAAGACGTTTGGCGTACCCATCGCGCAGCACCAGGCCATCCAGTTCATGATCGCCGAGATGGCCATCCGCATCGAGGCCACGCAGCTGATGGTGCGCAAGGCCGCATGGGCACTCGACAATCACCAGGCCTCTCCGGTTGCCTCAGCATGCGCGAAGGCCTTCGGCGCCGATTCGGCCATGGCCTCCGCTATCGACGCAGTACAAATCTTTGGCGGCAACGGATTCGTGAAAGATTACCCCGTGGAAAAGCTGATGCGTGACGCGAAGATCTTGCAGATCTACGAAGGAACCAGCCAGATTCAGCGCATGGTCATTGCCAAGGCTGTGCTCGGGGCGTAAAGCGCGAAAAGCGCAACACGCGTTTCTTGCGGCAGGCGCACGCACTTCTTGCGTTTCTTGCAGCCACTTCACTAGGGTCGGCCAATGTTGGTCCGACCTTCTTTTCTCCCGGTTTTGCTGGTCATTTTCTCCCTCTCATGCGGCAGTAGCGAAAGCTCGGCTCCAAAGCCCGCCACCGCGTGCAGCCCGGCCGTGTCCAACGGGTCCGCCGCGCTTAGCGGTACGCTGGTCCTCACAGATGTGTCTCTTTTCCAAACGGTGCGTCATGATCTGACGACGCCTACAAAGATTCCCACGCCGATAATCGCAGAGAAAGGCGCAATGGCGCGGACGTTTGCAAGCGTCAGTGGCGACATCGCCGGTGCCGGCTTGTGTGTGGAAGTGCACATCCTCGACAAGGGCGCCGATCGCGCTTTTGGTACCTCTGTCACGGCATTTGCGGGTGAGAGCGAAGACAACA